>JAISSA010000088.1 GCA_031273365.1 Synergistaceae bacterium | reverse complement strand
CCTCTCCTCCGAATCAATCGCTATCTTCATATTATACAACTTATACAACCGGGATCCCGGATTGCGCCGAAAGGGCAAATACCATAACGGATCATACAAAGACGGGTCACGAAGATCTGCTTTGGTCAGGAAAAAACAGTCCTGAGAAACTCTTTTTGTCGGCTTCCGGCAGAAAGGATAACGTAAATCGGGAATAAATAATCGACGGCCCCGGCTCGAAGAAATTCGAGAGCATCCCGCCAAGACCGTCGATTCACGAGGTGAAAATACTTCTGTGTTAACAAAAGGCCAAACCAAATCCAAATTAAAATCACACCAAACCACACTACACCCGATAAATCAAAGGATTGTCACAGGAAATCTCTCTGCTCTCAGACTCTTTGCCGAAGAAATTCTTCGTTCCCTGTGACGGTGATATCCTATCAGCTTACCCGACGTGGTCCCAGAGGAAAATACCTTTATTTAGGTATTTGTTTATACCTATTTGTCTGAAAGTAATTCTACCTGCGGTTCTTATGCCGACCGGCTTCAGGGAAAATTAACGGGGTCAGGGGACTGAGAAAAATTCCCTGCGGGGCTTTTGCCGGGGGGCTGAGCCCCATGTATTTGGCTTAAATCCTGAGCTTAAGCTGTGGAGATTATTTTTTATCGTTGCTTTTTTGGGAGAGCAGCGCCGCCGTCTCAGGGTGCCCGAATTCCGTGGCGTATTGCAGCGCGGTCCAGCCGTCGCCGTCCTGCGCGTCCACGTCCGCGCCCGCCGCCAGCAGGGCGGAAACGACCTCGGCATTGCCCTTTCGGGCCGCGGCCATGAGCGGCGTGAGCCCGTCCACGTCTCTGACGTCCACCTGCGCGCCCGCGGCCGCGAGCATATCGACGGTCCGCCCCAGGCCGGACTCGGCGGTCATGAAAAGGGCCGTGACTCCATCGACGTTCGCCGCGTTGACGTTCGCGCCTGAACGAATCATCAGCGAAAGCAGGTCCGCGTGGCCCCGGTACGCCGCGGAAATCAGGGGCGTGTTTCCATCTCTGTCGGGGATGTTGACGTCGGCGGACGCCTCGAACAGCATCTCGGCGACTTTGACGTCGCCGCTCACCGCTATCCACATGAGCGCGGTCCAGCCCGCGCCGTCCTCGGCATCGACCTCGGCCCCCGCGCCGAGGAGCCTGTTCACGGTCCCGTACATCCTGTTCCTGGAGGCCAGCATCAGAGGCGTCACTCCCTCCTCGTTGCCGACGTTCACGTCAGCGCCCGCGGCGACCAGGCTCTCCGCCACGTCCTCCCGGCCCTCGAGCACGGCGGACAAAAGAGGCGTCATGTAGCCGGAAGCCTGAACGTTCACGTCGGCCCCGGCGGCAATCAACATCTCCACAACCTTCACGTCCGCTTTGGCCGTCGACCACATCAGCGCCGTCCAGCCGTCTCCGTCCGCCGCGCTCACGTCGGCGGAGGCGCGAAGCAGGAGCTCCACGATTTCGGGCCTGTTCAGGCTGGAGGCGAGCATCAGAGGCGTAAAACCGCTCTCGTCCGGGGCGTTGACGTCCCCCCATCCCGCAATCGCCTCCTCGACCTCCGCCGGCGTTCCGTCGGCGCAGATTTCCAGAAAATCCGACGCGCCGGACGCCGTGCCCTCGAAAAACGGACACGGAAAAACCAGAAAAAAAACGATCCAGACAAAAGCCGGCAAAACAAAGACTTTCTTCACGCTCACGCCGATCTCCTCCCCGGGATATATTCTTTCATTCCATGCTCTCCCCGATGCGCCAGCGCCGGAGAATACGCTCCAGCAGGGTCGTCCACCCGGATTCCTCATCCGCAGGGTAGCTCAGCGTCAGAGAGAACAGTCTGCCGTCCTCCTCGAAAACCAGGTTTTTGAGACGCACGACGTATCCCGGGATGGAGCGGGTCTCCACGGTCAGGACGCTTACGGCGCGTCCGTCGCGGTCATCCCGCGTTTTTTCGAACACGGTGACGTCGGGAAAGAGCTGCACGAACTCCTGCTCCTGCGTCTCCTGCATCCTGTTCAGGGCCTCGCTGGAAGGAGGCAGGCCGCTCCCGTCACGGCGCGTCCAGCGGTAGACGTAAACCTCGAAGACAAAGTCCGGACCCCGCTCCGGCAGCCCGAAGGTATGCGCCGTCAGCGCCTCGCGGACGTACTGAACGGTCTGTCCCTGCTCGAAGCTGCGGAGTGTTCCGTTGCTGTCCTCCACGTACCAGGATGCCGGAATTTCCATGACTCCCGCGTCGAGAAGCTCGAGGTGTCGCCACTCTTCCTTCTCCTGCTTCTCCGCCGCGGCGGAATTCGCGTTTTCTTCCGCGACGGGGAGCGTCTCCCGGTTGAAGGCGACGCAGACGGCCATGCTGAGGGCGGTCGAAAGAAACAACCCCATGGTGCAGGACGCGAGTCGCCGGAGAAGAGGAACGCTTTTGCGCTTCTTTCCGTGAAGCGGCAGGGTCAGCATCGCGCAGTGCGTACAGAGAACGACGGGAAACGCGCCCCAGCCCCAAAGATATAAAGCCGGGATATACTGAAACTCCTGTCCGGGCAGCCTGAAGAAAAAGTGAAGAAGCAACGACGCCGACAAATCCGCGGACAAAAGAGGCGGGAGAAAATACAGGAGGGCCGCCGACAGGCTCCCGCGAGGACGCCCGAAGAGCGCAAGACGAATCAGAAGGGAAATGGAACAGCTCAGAAGGGCGACGGTCATGGCGAAAAAATGGACGCCTCCCCGCAGCTCTCCCGGAGCCGCGTCGGAGAGCACGGAGGGAATCAGCAGCTGAACGAGCGCGACCAGAATCGGGCACGACAAAAACAGGAGCGAAAGCTCCCGGAGGGCTCTTCCTTCTGCATATTCGGTTTCGTATGCGCCCTTCGACCGCGCCGCGCCGTGCCGGGGAGAAAGAGCCGCAGCCGAGGCCTCCGCCCAGGCCCTGTCGAGAGCCGCGTTTCGGGCACGCGCAAACTCCCACTCCAGAGAGCCCTCCACGAAGCGGCCCGGATCGTAGAATCGCTTCCTGCTTCGATAGGCTTCCTCGATTTCGCCGATGTCGGCAGAGGCGTGTACCCCCAACAGAGCCCGGAGATTTTCCACAGGCGTCACCCTTTACGAAAGGGGATTCAATTTTTAAAAAAACGTCCGGCCCGAGAGCGCCCGAAGAAACTCCTCGTCCCTGAAAAAGCGGGCCGCCTGAGCACGTCGGCTGGGAAGTCGGCGTCCCTCGGCGGGGCGTATATAGGCCATGGCCGTTTTCCCCGACGCGTCCACGGCTTCGATGTCGGCCCCGGCCTTCAGCAGGCGCAGGATGTCCGTCGGGCTGACGTCCGCCTGCAGCGCCCGCATCAGGGGCGTCACCCCTTTCGCGTCGGCGACGTTGACGTCGGCCCCGGCCTCCAGAAGCGCCGGAAGCAGCATGGAGGAATTCTGCGCGGCGACGGCCAGCAGCAGCGGCGTGCTGCCGTCCGGAGCGACGGCGTTGACGTCGGCCCCCTCCAGGATCAGCGTTCTCACCACAACGGAGTTGGAGTTGTCGCGGATGGCGTACATCAGGGGGGTCCACCCCTCGTCGTTGCGGACGTTCACCGACGCGCCGGCGGCGATCAGCGCCCTCAGAGGGCCAAAGGCTCCGTTATACCTGGCCGCCAGGACGAGCGCCGTGTTTCCCAGGGAATCCTTCAGATTGAAATCCGCGCCCCCCGCGATCAGCGCGGAAATCACATCCGGATTGACGTTCGCGGCAGCGGCGCACATCAGCGCCGTCACCTTCCTCTCCCCGTTGCGGTCGTCGACGCCCGCGCCCGCGTTCAGCAGCACGAGAATGTTGTCGGCCTTCAGGGAGCTCAGCGCCACGACGGCCAGCGGCCGCATCCCGTTTCTGTTCGGACGCCTGACGTCCGCTCCGCAGTCGATCAGGGTCCGGATCACCTCGACCGGGAGATCGAGCGTAATGGCCAGCAGCAGCGGCGTGGTCCCGTCGTTGTTTTCGAAGTTATAATCCGCGCCCGCCTCCCCCATCATGCGCACGATTTCGCACATGTCGGGAGTCGAAAAATTGCCCGTCAGCACGGTAAAAACAAGCGTAACGTCGAGGCTCGCCTTATAGGCGTTCATATTGGCTCCCGACCGTATCAGGGTACGCGAGACGTCGAGGTTCCTGTTGCAGGTCAGAGCCCCGATCAGAATACAGTTTCCTCTGTTATCCAGCGCATTGACGTCGGCGCCGGCCTCGATCAGGATTTCGATGACCTCGACGTTGGGGTTAAACCCGGCCGCGGCCGCGAGGGGCGTCACGCCGTCCGGCGCCGCGGCCTCCACGTCCGAGCCCGCGGCGATCAGCGCACGGATGACGTCGGGGTCCGGATTGTTCATCGCCGCCAGAAACAGGGGCGTACGGCCTTCTGCGTTGCGCCTGTCGACGTTGAGTCCCCGCTTCAGGGCCTGTTTGATCTCGTCCGCCGTCGCGGTTTCGAACAGGCTGTCCGGAATCGGGGGAGAAAGGAAGGTCCTCTCCGCCAGAAAAAGGGCGAGGCCCGCCGCAATGAGAAGAACCGCACCGACGATATTTCTTTTCATCTTTTTCATTTCAGCACCCTTTTCACTTCAGAGCCTGCCCCGGTTCCGACCCTTCCGGAAACCTCTCCGGGAAAAACGCCATGACCTCCTTCAGGAAATGGTCCACTCTGGCGGGCGTGTGGATGAAGTCGGGGTCGGAGAGGTCGAGCACCAGGAAGTTCGGAATATCCACCTCCGATTTCACGAAGTCGATGAAGGGCGCGTAAGCGCCATACAACGCCCGCCAGTACTCCGTGCCCGCGACGATCTCGTCCTCGCGCCCGCGCATGGCAATGCGCCTCATGATCTCCTCGAACGGACAGTGGACGAGAATCAGAAGGCGCGGAGGCTTCGTGTACCTCAAAAGGGAGTCGTAGAGGGTGAGGTAGCATCCGAACTGGCTGTCCCGGAAATATCCCAGCCTGTAGTAAAGCGTGGCGTAAACCTTGTCGCCGAAAATGCTCCGATCCATGATGTACCGGTCCTCCTCGGAGGCGCAAAGGTACTGCGCGAACCGCGTGACCAGAAAGTTGAGCTGCATCGGAAACGCCCAGCGCCGATCGTGATGGAAACGGCTCAGGAGGTCGAGCTGATCGCGAAATTCCTCCGGCATGACCTCGAAACCCAGCCGTTTCGACAGCAAATCCACGACCGTCGATTTCCCGCTGGCGGTCATGCCCTCGACGATAATCTGAATCTGTCCCATACGATCCGTCTTCCTTTCGTAAAATGCATCGTGAAGAAAATTAACGGGGTCAGGGGACGCGTCCCCTGCGGGGCTTTTTGCCGGGGGGCAGAGCCCCATGTTTTTTTCAAGTCATTGACAGGGCTAACGGCCGAAAACAGCCGTTACCCGTCCCCGGGCGTCGATCCGGCAAAAACCAGCTCGTCTGCCCGTGCCTGCAGGGAGCGATTTCCGCCTTCCCTCTTCGCCTCCGTCATCGCGTCACAGGCGGCGGCGACCAGGGCCGAACTGTCCATGCCCTCCTGCAACTCCGCAATCCCGGCGCTGAGGGTCAGGCGCATGTCCTCCCCAAAAATCCGCTGTTCCGCCACGGTTAGAAGCTGCTCCGCCAGGCGGGAGGCCTCGTTCATCGACGAAGGGGTCAGGACCATAAATTCATCGCCGCCCCATCGTCCCAGAAAATCGGCGGAGTGAACGCGGCTCCGGAAGATCGCCGCGAGAGCCCTCAGGACGTCGTCGCCGGCGGCGTACCCGAGCCGCTCGTTCAGGATTTTGAACTCATCGACGTCGAATACAAGCAGTGACAGAGAAGCGCGACGGCGAAGGGCCCCTTCGACCTCCGTTGCGAGGACGCGCTCCATGCCCCGCCGGTTCAGGATTCCCGTGAGCCCGTCCATCGTGGACACGCGCTCCAGCTGTTCTTCGGTACGGCGCAACCGCGTGACGTCCGTACAGCTCACGAGCGTCGCGGCGCACGCGTCCCACGTGACGGGAACGCCCCTCAGTTCAAGGCAGAGAACCTCTCCGTCCCGGGTGCAGATTCGACACTCCAGCGCGTCGGAACGGCCGCCGCGGACCATCTGAAGCACTCCGTCATTCAGGTCGCCGGGGGAATCTCCCCCCATCGCCGGTTTCAGTCCCAGCGCCGTCGCCAGCGCCGAAAATTTGTTTCCGACGACCTCTTCTCTCGCCAGCTTCAGGGTCTCGAGAAAACACGAGTTGGCCTCGATGCATTGCCCTTTTTCGTCGAGAACGACGCACATTTTCGGAATGACGTTCAACATCTCGATTTGCAGCCCGAGCCGGGAAACGCCGGCCTGCCCGACGTCCCGCACCCGTTCCTGCAAAAGAGAGGTGAGATGCGCGACGGCGCCCACGACGTTGCCCTGAGAGGAGAGCAGGGGCGCCACCGTCACGTTCCACCGGTTCCCCGTCCCCTCTCCCTTTTCGACGAGGGTGGTCATGCCCGTGTTTCCGTTGTAAGCCTCCTCCGTCAGCTCGTGCAGCTCCATGTCGAAGGCCGTCACGAGGCCCGCCGGGTAGGGCAGACCAGGCGCGCATTCATGTCCGAGGAAGCGCCGGGCGACCTCCCGGTACCCGCGGGTCGCGTAGAGCAGCACGCCGTTCCGGTCGACGGCAAAACACAGCAGCCCGGGACAGCTCGAGAGCATCTGGAGCGCGCAGACGGGCCCGTAATCGCCGGGGCCCGGAGGCTCCGTCCTGACCTGGATCAGTTCCGTCACGTCGGAGGCAATGGCCTGGAGAACCGGCGTTCCCTGCCATCGGGTGCAGGAAAGCTCCATATTCAGCCAGCCCAGCGTCCCTTCGCCCCGGACGACGGGCAAAGTGATGCGGGTTGCCTTCCGCAGAGCGTCCCTCAGAACAGACTCCAGCTCCCCCGTGTAGCCGGGGCCGGAAAGCGACTGCAGCGTCACCTCCATGCCGAACCTGAGCCGAAAACCCAGAAATTTTTCCGCGCGGCGATTCATCATGCGGAACATGCCGGAGGGGGACAGGATCATGTACAGGAAAACGCCGCTGTCCATCAGGGTCAGGTAGCGCTGCTCCGTTTCGTGCAAAACCCTCTCAGTGCGCTGCGCCCTCATCAGTTCCCGCTCCAGGTCGACAATACGCGCGAGAAATATTCTCCTCTCCTCTTCGGAATCGATATACAGGTCCACCGCAGGCATAAACATCCATCCTTCCAGGTCAGGGGTCAACAATTCGGGGCCAATAATTTCTCAGGGCCAATAAACCATCAGGACCGACAACCCTGAATTCTGCCCGTCATACTTGCAGTTCGCATTTATAATATGACTGCTGTCCCGGGGAGCCTCACAGACGTTTGGGGAACCAGCCTCCGTTGCAGCGTTTGACGTCGGATACCGTAACGAAGCCGTGGTCGGCAAAGAGGTTCTGCACCGCTCGAACGTCATGTCGATGACAAAAGATCTCGACCACCAGCTTCGGGCCGCTGCGTCCCAAACCCCGGATGACCGTGGCCCCCAGGCCCATGCCGCGCACGACGTCGATCGACCGGGCCGCGTTCTCGTCGTCGTCCAGGATGACCTCGACCAGGATGAAGGTGTTGAGCAGCCGCTCCTCCAGCCAGGAACCCACGAGGTTCCCCGCGGCGAAACCCCCGCAGTAGAAGATGAGCTGCACCGTCGTCAGCGACCTGCCGCCGCCAAGGACATAACTCAGAGCCACCATGTAGACCATAACCTCGAAGAAACCAATACAGGCCGCGATAAGACGCTGACCCTTGACGAGAAACAAAAGGCGCACCGTGTTGCAGCTCACGTCGATGATCCGTGCAAGGAAGATGCCCAAAAGGCCCCATATGCCCATAATTCCCGTACCTTTCCAAATCGGCGGATTCTTACAGTACGTTTTATATTAGCATATGAGGAAGCATCCGCGCACGTTCACTTCGTAAAAACAAACGTGGGGGGAATACCGAATAATGCACAGACAAAAAAGGAGGAAGACGAAACGCCTCCCTCCCCTGAATTTTTACAACTTAAAGCCAAACCGCGGGGCCTGCCCCGCACCCCGCAGGGGACCCGGTCCCCTGACCCCGTTCATTTTTCCCGGTTCCTGCCGACATTGCTGCGCTTGTGCTTACGCCTCACTTTGCCGGCGTGCGGAGCCTCCAGACGATGTTGTAGATCATCGGGATGATGTAAAGCGCCAGAACGCCTCCGCCGATGAGCCCGCCCGTCATGACGACGGCCATGGGACCCTTGAGCTGCGATCCCTCGCCGCTCGAGGCCATCATGGGGATCAGCGCCACCAGCGTCGTGAGGGTCGCCATGAAGATGGGGCGGAAACGCGTGCGGCAGGCCTCGACGATCGCGCGGCGATAATGGATGCCCTCGCGGCGGCGCATCTCGGCGTAGTCCAGGATGACGATGGCGTTGTTCACGGTGATGCCCACCATCATGACGATGCCCAAAAGCGCGAAGACGGAGAAGTTGCTGTTCGTAACCAGCATCATCGGGATAATGCCCATCCCCGACAGGGGCAGCGTCGCCATGACGATGATCGCGAAGACCCAGGATTCGAGCAGCCCCGCCACCATCAAAAACGTGATGCCCACGGCCAGCCCCAGCACCGTCAGCATCGTGCCGTAGTTCTCGTTGATGCTGCGGATGTCGCCTCCATAGTTCAGGCGATAGCCCGACGGCAGGTCGATCCTGTCGAGCTTCGGCTGCAACTCCCGCATGATTTCGCCCACGGAAACCCCCCGGCCCGTGTTGGCGTCCACCGTGACCTTGCGCTGCCGGTCCTCCCGGTTGATGGCCGTCGGGCCCAGGCCGGGCCGAACCTCCATCAGGTCGTCGAGCGGCAGAAACCCAACCGGCGTCCACACGGGAACCCCGGTCATCCTCTGAACGCTCTTCGCCCAGCTGCGCGGCAGCTTCACCAGAATGTCGTACTCCTCCCCGGCCTCGCGGTACTTGCCCGCCTCGTAGCCCGTCAGGTACCCGTTGACCTCCGTCGCCACCTCGCCGAAGGAAAGCCCCAGCCGGCCCAGCCGATGGTAGTTCGGGTAGAAGCGGACCTCCTCCCGTCCCATCTTCCAGTCGGACTGCACGTCCATGACCCCGCGGGTGCCGCGCATCGCGCTCATGACCTCTCCGGCGATGCGGTTCAGCTCGCCCGTCTCCGCGCCGATGATCGATACGGACACGGGCTTGCTGTTGCCGCCGCCTCCCATGCTGCTCGCCGAGGCGATGGCGACGTCCGCGTCGGGCAGGGACGCGAAGTGCCTGCGCCACTCCGCCACGATCTCGAAGACAGAGGGACGCGCCTTTTTATCCTCCGTCAGATATGCGTAGACGGCGCCGGCATTGGTGCCGCTCATGCGCCCGCCTCCCACCCGCGAGCGGTAGAAGCGAACGTAGTCGAACCCCTTTACGTAGTCCTCGATCTCCCGGAGCACCTCGTCGGTGTTCTTCAGGGACGCCGTACTGGAAAGCTCGACGTCGATGTTGATGCGCCCCTCGTCCTCGCGCGGCATGAACTCGAACCCGATGAAGGCCAGCCCGCGGAACGCGCCCCAGCAGAGCAGGGCGACGACGAGCATCGTGACGATCGGGTGGCGTATGCACTTTTTACAGAGAGCGACGTGAAGGCGCTTGAGTTCCTCGAAGAAAACCTGCCACCAGTTCGTCGTAATGCGCGTGAAAAGCGGCAGGGGGGCCCCGATCCTGCCGCCCAGGTACGCCGTCACCATCGGGGTCAGCGAAAAGGCCGAGTAAAGCGAAACCAGCGTCGTGAAGACGACGGTCAGGGCGAACTCGTTGAACATCCGCCCTATCATGCCGCCCATGAAGGCGATGGGAATGAAGACGCCCAGGTTCGTGCTGACGCTGGCCAGAACGGCCACGGCGATCTCCGCGGCGCCCCGCTCGGCGGACTCGAACGCGTCAAATCCCATCTCGCGATAGCGATAAATGTTTTCCAGCACCAGAATGGCGTTGTCCACCAGCACGCCGACCGAGATCGCCAGGCCGATGCTGCTCATCATGTTGATCGTGAAGCCGAAGAGAAACTGGACGATGAAGGTGGCGATCAGCGACGTGGGAAGGGTCAGGACGGCGGCCAGCGTGGCTCCGAAGCGCTGCAGGGAAACGTAGAGCACCAGCGCGGTCAGGAGCGTCGCCATCAGCATGTCCGAGATGACGTTCCTGATGGCGTCGTTGATGTAGGCGCTGTTGTCGAAGATGATCTCCAGCCGCATCCCCTCCGGCAGCGAGGGCTGAATTTGCGCCAGCTCCCGGCGGACCTGCCCGGCCAGGGCCACGACGTTGGCGTTGGGACGGGCCACGAGGTCCAGCGTCACCGCGGGCCTGCCGTTGAAGCGCGACAGCCGGCGCTCCTCCTCCACGGTGTCCCTGATCTCGGCGAGGTCCCCCAGTACGATGCTGGACCCGCTCGCCAGCGTCAGGGGAATGTTCCCCAGCTGAGAGGGGGCCTCGACCTCGCCCGTGAAGCGGAGGGAAATTTCCTTGGAACCCGCGGCGATCTGCCCGGCGGGCTCGTTGCGGTTGGACCTTTTGATCATCTCGGCCAGGCGCGTAATGCTGAGCCCGTGCGTTTTCAGGGAAAGGGGATCGACCTCCACGTGAATCTGGCGATCGAGCCCGCCGATGACCTCGGCCGTCGCCATGCCGAAGATCTGGGTCAGCCGCTTGGCGACCTGCTCCTCGGTGATGTCGCGCACGCGCGAGGTCGGGAGGTCGGAGATGGCGACCATCGTCATGAACGCCCGCGCGTTGATGTCGAACTTGGAGATGGAGGGGTCCTTCGCGCCGTCGGGGAGGGTCAGCGCCCGGACCTGCGTGGCGATGTCCATGGCCGCCTGCGTGTTGTCCACGTCGTTTTCCAGCTCGATGACGATGATGCCGCTGCCGTCGCGGGCCATCCCGCGGATGGTCTTCACGCCCTCCACCCGGGCGACGGCGTCCTCGAAGGGCTTGACCAGCGTGGACTCCGTCTCGGCCGGCCCGGCGCCCTCGTACGTGGCGCGCACCATGACGACGGGGATGTCCATCTTCGGCAGGAACGCCACGCCCATTTGCAGGCAGGAGTAGGTCCCCAGAAGAATCAATATAAGCGTAATGACGGTCGTCAGAACCGGCCGCCTGACGGAAAGACGTATCAGCCACATAAGCGTTGTCCGGCTTTTTTAAAGAGGGCTGGCGGGAAAGACGGCATCGGATTCGAGGGTCTGACCGACCTGTTCTGCGTCGTCTCCCTGACGGCCCTGGATCCAGATCCTCGCGCCGTCGTACATGCGGTCCGCGCCCTTCAGAACGATGCGTTCGCCGGTGGCGAGGCCGCTCAGAATACGGGTCTGGCCCTGATCGTTGGTGCGTCCCTTTCGGACGACGCGCTCGACGGCCACGTCCCCCGAACAGACGTAGACCCGTGCCTCCCCCTCGGTTTCACGAACGCTTTCGTAAGGTACGACGACGACGTGGTCGCCCTGTTCGATGAGAATGCGGGTCTCGACGGAAGCGCCGACCCGAAGCTGTGCCCCGCCGGCAGCGGGGTCATGAATCTGCACGTCGAGAACGACGTTATAAAGCCCCGTAACCGGGTTGGCCATCGGGTCCACGCGCTTGACCGTCGCCGGCTCCCATTCGCCGGACGAGTTCATGAAGCGGGCCCTGTCGCCTTTTCTGATCATGGAGATATAACGGGGGGAAAGGTCGATGGCGATCTCGAATCGCCTGGGGTCGCCGATGACGAACAGAAGCTTTCCCGCGTTGGCCAGAAGGCCGATCTCCGCCTCCCGCTGCAGGACGACCCCGTCGATGGGCGACACGACTCTGTGCCGCGTCAGCTCCGTCCGCAGGGACTGCAGGGATGCGCCGGCGTCCTTATACTGGGAAAAAACGCCCTCCACCTCCTGCCTGCTCGACCCGCCGGCCTTCTGAAGCTCCCGGGTGCGCTCGTATTTCATCGCCAGCTCGTTGTAACGCGCCTCGGCGGCCTGCACCTTTTCCGCGGCCTTTTTGGAGTCGAGCGTCGCCAGAACCTGCCCTTTTTTGACCATATCGCCGACCTCCACAGGAATGGAGGTGACGTACTCGGCCTCCGAGGCGTACACCTCGGAAAGGCCGGACGTGCGCACCGTGCCGTAAAGCGGCAGCCAGTACTCCCAGTTGTCGTCGCTGACGCTCCAGTCCGTGACCGGCATACCGTTCTGATCCCGTATCGCGGAGATGCTTACGGCCTCCGACGGCTTCGGTCTGTTGACCAGGCGCCAGCCCATCAGACCAAAAGCCCCCGCCAACAGGATAACGACGGCGATCTTTGCCGCGTTCGATTTTGTCTTCATCCTTCACAATCCTCCCGCGAAAATAATAAAAACTAAAAAAATTCCCTTGCAGGAATTAGTTCGTATTATACTCGCCCTGTGTGAAAGTTTTGTGACGAATGCGTCTTCTTCTCAAACCAAAGCTTATGCCCAAAACCACGGGGCTCCGCCCCATACCCCGCAGGGGACTCGTCCCCTGACCCCGTTATGTGACTATTAAGTTGACTCAGGGCGAGAGGGTGCTTCACCGGAACGGAGAGCCGCCACCCTCTTTTCAGTGGCAAACGGGTTCGGGTCGCAGTGGAGGGGAAGTACCCTCTCGCCCTTTTCCTGAAGCAACTGCACCGTCATGTTTTTTTATACCGGGCAATCTGTGCGACTCGGTCCCGCAGGGCGTTTCGTGCGGCGGCGTCCATCACGCCGTCCCTGAAATAGAATTCCTCGAAACGGCGGACGAAGGGCAGGGCAAGGGCCCTGAGCCCCTCGTCGTCGACGCGCGCCAGAAATTCTTCGAGCCCCTCGCTTTTATGCCGGACGTAACCGTGGCGCTGCATTCCGCGCTGAAAACGGTGCAGCAGAACGATCTCGGGCCGCCGGCTCCGAAGTCCGCGCACAAGGTAAAAGAGCATCCCGCAGAGGGCGATGACCACGCCGGCGATGGCGGGGCCCGAGAGGGCCGAGCCCAGTCGGAGCATTCCGTCCCTCGTGGGGGTGAGGGACGCGCGCGGGTTGCGCAAAACCTCCCGCAGGTCCTGCAACAGGTCCGCCTGAACCTCCCAGTTGTAGTTGACGATGAGCTTCGACCACTGGTAGTCCAGCATGTCCAGATAAAATTCGAGGGCGTTGAAGTCGTCCGCCGCGAGCGCCCCACCGGCGGGCGTGGGGTCGTAACGCACCCAGGCTCCCTCCGCCCCGTCCCAGGCCTCCACCCAGACGTGCGCTTTCTCCTCCTGCACGATGTAGTACCCGCCGACCTCGTTGTAAACGCCGCCCATGTAGCCGCTCACCAGCCGCGACGGAACGCCCGCCATACGCAGCATGACGCCCATGGCGGAGGCGAAGTACTCGCAGTTGCCCTGCCGGGTGGTGAAGATGAACTCCTCGATGGCGTTTCGCGGGTCGGGGGGCAATCCCGAGAGCGAGTACTCGAACGCGGGAGGGGCCAGGTACCGCATGACGGCCTCCGCCTTCTCCCTGTCGCTCATGCCCCGCGTCAAATCCGCCACGACGGGCCGGAGGCGGGGAATGAAGTCCGGAGGGATCGCGAGGGTGCGGTTGTTTCTGTCGAAGTTCGGGCTGACCGGCCGCATCCGGGACGACAGGTGCGATACGGCCTCGTACTGAAGCCTTCGCCCCACGTTGCGGGACTGGTACAGATACATCCCGTCGCCGCGGTCGAGGACGTCGATCCCCGAAACGGAGACGGGATGATCGAGGGCGAAGAGAACGCCCCGATTGCCCGGCTCCAGAAAGATCTCCTGCACGACGCGCGGCGCGTCTCCGTCCGGGACGAAAGGCTGCCGGCCGCTCCCCCCCCGGCCCGCGATCCACATGCGTCCGTCGAACACGTCGAGGACCATGCCGCGCCAGTAGGGCGTGCGGTTCTCCGGGAGCGGTTCCGTCACGGCGCGAAAGGAAAGCCTCCTGCTGCTCTGGATGGCGGTGGCGTCGCCGGGCTGCACCTGGTCGGAAAAACCCGTGCTGGCCGTTCCGTACTGTCCACGCATCCCGAAAATGGGCCTGGCCGTGCGCGGCATCAGGTAAAAAAGCAGAAGGCTGAGGGGCAGCATCAGTCCAAAAAGCGAAACCACGCGCATACAGAGCTGCCTCAGCTCCCGCGGGGCGAGACGGGCGTCCGGCTCCTTCGAAAGCCAGGCGGACAGGATCAGAGACAGGCTGCAGAACAGCGAGAGCCCGAAACAGTATAAAATGAACGTTTTTTCGACGGAGAGCATCGCGTAGGCGACGACCGAGGCAAGGGCGAGCGCCGTAACCTGAACGTAGTCGCGGGGCCCCTTTTTTTCGAGCATCTTGATGGCCGTCATCAGAAGGATGGCCTCCATGAGGGCCTCCACGATGTAGTTGCGCCGAACGCGGGAAAAAATGGCGAGCAGAGTGACGACCGCGGCGAGGTTGAGGAAAAGCCGCGGAGGGTGGGGCAGGTCGTTCCACTCCAGAAAGACGGCGAGCGCCGGGAAAATCGGAAAAATAAGCACCCAGGGCCGGCCGATCACCTCCACCCCCATAAAAAAGGACAGGGACGCACAGCAGAACGCGCAGACGTTCAGCAGGAATCGCAGGGAAAACCGGGCGTCGGAGAACCGAAGCGCCCCGGACTCAGGCAACATAAAGAGCCAGCCTCCTCAGAAGTTCGAGTTTGTGGGTCCGTCCCGCGGCAGGGGGGATGACCCGGTCGCGCCAGCGCATCCCGACGGCGGCCCCCGACTTCATGGACTCCGTGATCGTCCACGCCGCCATGGAAAGCCCCCGTTCCACCTCGTCGGCAAGAAGACGGTCCATGTCGATGATCCTTCCGCTCTGCGCCCCTCCTCCGTCGTAGAGGCGCGTCTTCAGCTTTCCCGTTCGCGCGGACGACTTCCAGTGGATGCGCTTCATGGAGTCGCCCTCGACGTAGGCCCTCACCCCCACGACGTCCGCGTCGCCGATGGGAGCGGCCGCGTCGCGGTCGTCGTCCGGGCCCTCCTGAACGAAGACGGCGTCCCCCTCGCAGCGCAGGGGGTATGGAAAGACCGTTACGTCCTCCCGGCAGTCCGTCGCCCACCAGCGCACGAAGAAATTGAACGGATAGATGGACGAGAGCCTGACGTCGTCGTCGACCACGCGCCGCCCCCGGACGGGGAAGGTGATGAAAAGGGTTTTGCTCTCGGTCTGCCCCGGAGGAATCGACCCGAAAAAGGCGCTTCCTTCCCCCAGGGAAACGTCGATGAGGAAAAGGGAGGCGAAGCGGTTTTTGTTGCGCACGTGCACGGATACGGGGCAGGGAACGTGCGCGTAGACCTCGTCGGGGAAGGTCAGGGAGACCTCGGCGCTGCGGACGTTGCGCCGCCCCGCCACGCCCGAGCCGAGCATGTAGCCCAGCAGCACGGTCGTGACGAGGTAGAGGAGGTTGTTCGTGCTGTTCACCGCGACGACTCCGAGAACGATCGAAATCGCGATGTAGACCGATCCCGGGCGACGCACCCGGATGACGTCCTTCCACCTGGCCGCCCGTTCGGGCTCCTGCGGAGCGCTGGAATTTTCGCTCATACGACGGTTTTTGCTCATACGATGGTGGACACCTCCTGGAAGATCGCGCGCAGCGTCTCTCGTTTGACGGATTCCGTTCCCTGCCGCAGCTGTATCCGGTGGAGCAGCACGTCTTCGGCCATAACCCTGACGTCCTCCGGCAGCACGTAGTCGCGGTTCTGCATCCACGCCGCCGTCTTCGCCAGAGAGAGCAGGGACATCGCGCCGCGAGTCGAGATGCCCGCGGCGATGTTCGGGTGGGCGCGCGTCTTTTCGGTCACCTCCAGCACGTAGTCCAGGATTTTGTCGGAGACCCGAATTTCCCGATCCGTCGTTTTCTGAATTCGCAAAATTTCATCGGGATCAAAGAGGGCGGGAAGGTTCTCCAGCTCCTCTTTCTGACTGCCGACCCGCAGGATTTCGCGCTCGGCGTCCCGGGGCGGGTACCCGATGGAGACCTTCATCATGAATCGGTCCATCTGAGATTCCGGCAGGGGGAAGGTCCCGGAATGCTCCACGGGATTCTGCGTGGCGACGACGAAAAAGGGCCGGGGCATCCGGTACGTCGTGCCGTCGATCGTGGCCTGTTCCTCCCCCATCGCCTCCAGCAGGGCGCTCTGCGTCTTGGGCGTCGCGCGGTTGATCTCGTCGACCAGCACCAGGTTGTTGAAGATCGGGCCCGGATGGAACTCAAATTCGCCCTTTTCCATTTTAAAGATGTTGAGCCCCGTCACGTCCGTGGGCAGAAGGTCGTTCGTGCACTGGATGCGTCCAAAGCTCAGCCCCAGAAGGCGCGCCACCGCGATGGCCAGCGTGGTCTTGCCCAGACCGGGCAGGTCCTCCAGCAAAAGGTGCCCGTTCGAAAACATGCACGCCAGAACCTTTATCAAAGCGTCATCCTTGCCGTGCAGAGTCGCGGACAGCTGACCAAGCGCATCCCCGATTCGGGGATTGGATACGTTGAAGGCAGATACGCGGGAGTCGTTCAGTTTAAAAGTATTCATCGGCAATCTTCAAAACCTCCACAGAATGTGTGCTCAGGATATTATCAACTTTATATTATCAACTTTTTCTGAAAATAATTTGAAGAAAATAGTAGCCTGAAAGAACCTCGCAAATATACTATAAACTGTGAGAATTTGCGACTCTGTAACCGTTCAGGCCCATGGGGTCGGGGGAACGTGTTCCCGCGCTCGCCCGGCCCCGGGCCTCGGCTGCCCCCTCTGGAACCCCCGAAGTATCGCACCGGCTTTTGCCCGGGTGGGCGATGCGGAGTTTGAACGAATACAAAAAGCGACTCCCCGGGGAGAGCCGCTGCTGTTTTCGTGTTGTGCTTTACTGCCCGTCGCCCCGACGCGCTTTACAGGTTCGAGACGAAATCCAGACAGGTACGGACGCCCCACGCGGACGCGCCCGCGGAGCAGACGCCCCACGCCTCCTTATAAAAATCGACGCCGGCGATGTCGAGGTGCGCCCAGGGGATTCCCTTTTCGACGAACTCGCTCAGGAACATCGCGGCGAAGGTCGCGCCGCCGTACCGGCCCGCCCCGTTGACGAGGTCGGCGAACTTCGACTTCAGCGTCTCGCCGATCTTTTCGTCGTCCAGCGGCAGACGCCAGAAGCGCTCGCCCCTCCTCCGTCCGGCGGCGCAGAGGGCGTCGCAGAGGGCGTCGTCCATCGTGAACAGCCCCGCGGTCCAGCTCCCCAGCGCGACGGCGCATGCGCCGGTCAGCGTCGCCATGTCGATGATGACGTCCGGCTCCAGCTCGCTGGCAAGGCACAGAGCGTCCGCCAGGACGAGGCGCCCCTCGGCGTCGGTGTTGTCGATCTCGATCGTTTTGCCGTTGCGGGCGCGAATGATGTCGTCGGGGCGCAGAGCGGTTCCCGACGGCATGTTCTCGGCCACGGCGAGAATGCCGTGCACCTCCACGTCCGGCGCCAGAGCGGCCACGCCCTGCATGACGCCGATGACGTTGCAGGCCCCCGTCTTATCCCCCTTCATGGTCTTCATGAAGTCCGCGGGCTTCAGGTCCAGACCGCCGCTGTCGAAGGTAATGCCCTTCCCCACGAAGACCACCTTCTTCTTCGCCCCCCCGCGGGGAGCGCAGGTCAGATGGATCAGGCGAGGCGGCGTCTTCGAGCCCTGCCCCACGGCCAAAAGCGCGCCCATGCGCTCGGACTCCAGCCGCTTTTCGTCCCAGACCTCGCAGGACAGTCCATGTTTTTCGGCAAACGAAACGGCGTACTCCGCAAGCACGACGGGATTTATGACGTTGCCCGGCTCGTTGGCCAGATCGCGTGCGGTTTTCTGGGCCGAGGCAAAGATGCGGCCCACCTCGATCCGCGACTTCGCTTCCTTCGTGAGGCCGGATTCGGGGACGCAAACCTCGCGCAGAGAAAAAGCAGGCGCTTTCTCATCGTCGTCCTTTTCGTCCCTGTCCTTTTTTGACATGTATTTGTCGAAGGCGTAACCACAGAGCTCGACGGCCTCGCCGAGTATGACGTCCGCTTCGGGACCCGTTTTTTCGGAGAGGATCAGGACGGACCCGTTGCGCTCCCGACCCACGCGACGCAGCGCCACGGTCAGGGCGTCGCGCAGCCGGGCCGGGGTGAAGTCCTCGAGTCTGCCGAGCCCCGCGACGTAAAGGTTGCCCACGTCCCCATCGAACAGCGGCGCCTTCGTCAGGCTGTCCTTCTTTCCATCGAAGTCCTTCCGCCTGACGAGGGTCCTGACGTACGGAGACCAGCGGTCCGCCACCGTACATTCCCTGCAGTCTTCTTCGTGCATCAGAACCAGCACGGCATCGCCCCTCCATCTTTCGACGGAATCCGCCGGCAGAATCTGAACGCCCTCTTCGACCTTTACGTCTGTCTCCACCTTTGTTTTCTTCGCACGTTTCATCTTTCAGAGCCCCCCGCTTTCTCGATACCCGGGAAAGTATTTCATCGACGGAGATCTTTGTCAAGAAGACCGCCCTCGCCGACGTTACAATGGACGTTCAGCGTGTTCGAGCCGGATAACGAAGGTGAAAACTCCGGCGTCAGGGGTCATTAAAAGAAGGTATAATTAAGAGCAGGAAAGGGCCGACGTAATCGAAAGGCTGGCTGTGAGCGACAATCCCCCGGTCGGCAACAAACAACAGCGAGGAGAATATTGCGAAAAACAATGTCGAGAAAAATATTATTGAGAAAAATATTGAAGGTGATTTTGTGCATGTTGTTTTTGCTGGCGATTCTCGCGCTGTCGGTTTACTTTTATCTCAGGGGCGAATTTGGGAAAGCTCCGTCTGCCGAAGAAGAAGCCGCTTATGCAAAACTCGGCTATTACAAAAACGGGGCTTTCCAAAGCCCTGAGGCGATCGTTTTCGATTTCGACAGGGTATCCGGCGGCAGGACAAGCGTTTTGAGGTTTTTCACAAAATCTCGAAACGCTCCTGACGGGCCGCTCCCGAAAGTCATGCTGAATAAATCGTCTTTCCCCACCCGGCCTTCCGACTACGCCTTATACTGGCTCGGGCACTCGGCGGCGATTCTGGAGCTCGACGGGAAAAGGCTGTTGTTCGACCCGGTGCTCGGCAATGCGGCGCCTCTGCCTTTTATGGCGCGACGTTACGACGAAGCCCCGATAAAAAGAGAAGATCTGCCGGACGTGGATTATATCGTCATCACCCACAACCATTATGATCATCTGGAAAAAGAAACCGTCCGCTCCATCCAGAAAGGCCATTTTATCGTTCCTCTCGGCGTTGGAGCCGCGCTGCGGGGCTGGGGGATCGACGCGGGCAGGATAACCGAACTCGAATGGGGCGAGAAATTCGGAGAAGAGGGTTTGGAAGTGACGGCGGTGGAAGGGCTCCATTTTTCAGGCCGGGGTTTTTTCGACAGAAATAAAACGCTGTGGACTTCGTATATCGTCAGGGGCGGACAGAAAAACATCTTCTGGAGCGGAGATACGGGATACGGAGAACACTTTGCCCGGTTCAAAAAAGAATATGGCGCCTTCGACCTGGCCGTTATCGAAATCGACGGCTGGAACGCCGGATGGCCGCGCAGCCACATGTTCCCCCGGCAGGCCGTTCAGGCCGCGTCGGACCTGGGAGCTGCCCTGGTGCTGCCTGTACATTGGGGCGTTTTCGATCTGGCGTTGCACCCCTGGCACGAATCCGTCGACATGTTTTTGAAGGAGGCGGAGACCCAAAGCTTCAGGACGTTGACGCCAAAAATGGGCGAAAAGATCGTCCCCGG
>JAISSA010000134.1 GCA_031273365.1 Synergistaceae bacterium | reverse complement strand
TTTCGTCGAGATATGGGGATATTTGATTACATATTTTGCTCAAGATTTCTGTTATGTTTTCCATATATAGAGCATAGCACATTTCTTAATTTTACGGAAGTTATTTTGTTACGAGCCCTAAACAACTTCAACCACATCTCCTTTTCCGACGCTTCCTCCCGAAAGAACTCTGGCGAAAATGCCCTCTCTGGGCATGATACAGTCGCCGACTCGATCAAAAATCTGGCAGTGCCGATGACATTCTTTCCCGATCTGCGTCACCTCCAGCAGGGCGTCGTTCACGCGCAGCTTTGTGCCGACGGGCAGCGCACTCAAATCGATACCGGCCACCAGGAGATTTTCCCCAAAGTCGCCGTTTCCGGCCTCTCCGCCGCGTTCATTGAACTCCCGCACCTTCTCGCGCGACAAAAGGCTGACCTGCCGGTGCCAGTCCCCCCCGTGGGCGTCGCGCTCGACGCCGTACCCATCGACGATCCGAACCCGGCCGCCGACCTCGTCCTTTTTTACGCCGCGCACGCCGCTGACGCAAACAGCAACTACCGTTCCTTTTATATTCGCGCTCATGCTCACAAAAAGACCTCTCTCGCTCCTTCAGCCACCGATTTTGGACATCATGCCGCGCGCGGCCTCTTTCTGGATTATAAAGTCGTGACGTTCCGGCTTGTCCAGAATCGCCGCACGGATATCCGCAAACAGCCGCCCATCGTCCGAATCGGCCAATGCGGGCAACAAACTGACGCCGTCGTCCCGGTTGAGGCAGGCGCGAAGAAACCCCGTCGCGGTCAGCCGGATACGGTTGCAGTTTTCGCAGAAGCAGCCGCTGAGGGCGCTTATAAACCCGATTTTCCCCTGAAACCCCGGCAGAGAGCCGTACCGAGCCGGGCCGCTGCCGTAACCTTCGTTCAGGCTTTCTTCCAATGGCGTCCAGCTTCCGTACTCCCGCTCCAACCATTCGCGCAACCGTCCGCTGTCCACTCCCGCAAAAGCGGACCCCAGCCCGATGGGCATCATTTCGATAAAACGCACATGAATCACGCGGTCCCGTGCCAAAGCAGCGACCTGCAAGACATTCTCCCGGCTCTCTTCACCGAGCGGCACGCAGTTCACCTTCACGACCGGAATCCCTGTTTCCACTGCGGCGTCGATACCCGCCAAAACCCTTTGAACATCGCCTCCCCGCGTCAGGCGGCGATAGGCGGACGGTTCCCTCGCGTCCAAACTGATATTGACGCCATCTAACCCCGCGTCACGCAGTTCCTGGGCTATTTCCAGCAATAGAAGCCCGTTGGTGGTCAGAGTTACAGAGACTTTTTCCAGTTTTTTCAGGCGGGCGATCAGGCTCACTGCGCCCTTGCGAACGAGAGGTTCGCCGCCCGTGAGCCGGAATTTGCAAATTCCCAGCGCCGCGAAGACCCGGCAAATTCGCAGGACGTTCTCATAAGACAGGATGTCCGTGTGGCGCAAAGATTGTATGCCGGACTCCGGCATACAATAGACACAGCGCAGGTTACAGCGGTCAGTGATGGAAATGCGGGCGTAGCCAATCTCCCGTCCGAATCGATCCCGCATGGCATCAATCGAAGCCCAAAAGCCCGGGCGTTATCTTTTCGCTGATCAGGGTTTCCATTCGGCTTTTGAGCGCCGCCGCGATGCCGAACCTCTGTTCCATCGCCTGGAGAGAGGCTCCAGACAGTCCTTCGGCCCGTCTGGCAAAGCGATCCTCCAGAGGCACGACGCGCTCTCCTTCCATCATCTTGTCTGCGACATAGAGCACCGTGACCTCGCTGATTTTCGTTCGCTCCGCTTCGTCGGGCAGCATGTGCTGCCGCACGATTTCAGCCAGCCGGGGCTGCCCCGCATCCGCGAGGGTCCGCGCTCCCGCCTCGGCGTGATGAGGCTCCGCGCGGCGCACGTCGTGAAGCAGCGCGCCCAACTCCAGCTCCGGCAAATTCAGCCCGCAGTTCCCGCGGACGTTGAGCAGTGTGCCGAGGCCCGCCGCAAAATCTGCCGTTGCCTTCATGTGACGTCTTATCCGCTCCGGAATCGCTCCGCCCTCCGGCAATTCGCCAGCCAGCAAGCGCGACAGGGCATAGTCGGAGGGGGTGTCCACATCGATCAGCACTCCGGGGTCCGGGACCTCGACGTACTCCGCCGCGCAGGCGGCGAGCGCCTCACGCAAAGTGCCTTCCGGGTACCCGAGAATATCCGGGACGACGTGAGAGTCCATAAGTACCGGGTGACCAGGTGCTCCAAAATGCGTGGGTACGGCAACCCGCGCGTCGCTTTCCAGCAGGCGCAGAAGCGTTTCTCGCGTGAAGAGCGGCGTGTCGGCCGGAGTGAAAAAAATGCGCTCGGTCCTGTTCCGCGCTTCCGCGAGACCAAGGCACACTGAGACGAACATCGGAGTTGAGGCATAGGAAGCGTTGTGTACGTATTCGACGCCCGGTTCGAGCGCGGCCTTTAGGCGTTCGGCCTCCCGTCCCGTCACGACGACGACGCTCTCCGCTCCGGCCGATCGCAGTGTCGATACAATCGTTCCGATGACCGTGCCTCCAAGAAAAGCACGAAAAGGCAGCAACGGTTTAAACTCCCCCATACGAGACGATCGGCCCGCCGCGGCGACGACGGCCCCGATTCTCTTCGCACCCATCGGTTTCGCCACCCACACTCCCTTTCTCGATCTCATAAGGTTTCTATGAGGACCTCCATTTTCCCACCGCAGGCCATTCCGTCCTCTTCCGCCGAGTCCTCCATATCCACGGTCTTCAAACGATACCCGCCCTCCAAGATGACCTGTCTCGCGTCCCTCGCAACGTCCGCCTCGGCGCAACCGCCGCCGATGCTGCCGACGGTTCTTCCGTCGTAAAAAACCGCCATCTTTGCGCCCGCCTCCCGTGGGGTAGAACCCTTGGCGGCCACAACCGTCACCACCGCCACCCGCTCCCTCATATCGCCTGCGAGCAATTCCATCAACTCCATATCGGCGTGGCATTCTCGTTTTCGTGAGACGTTCCTCTGCTTTTCTTGCACGATTTCCGCCAGAATGGACAGGGCGATTTCCTCGGGACTCACCGCCCCTATATCGAGCCCGACCGGGGCGTGTAGTCGCTCCAGACGCTCCGGCGGAAAGCCCTCTTCTTCCATTTGCCGCCGCACGAGAGCGACGCGACGGCGCGATCCGATCATGCCCACATATAAAGGGAAAATTGGGCTCGACAGAACGCACCGCAAGCATGCTATATCGTGTCTGTGCCCTCTGGTCATAATCGCCACGTAATCGCCGGACTGAAACGTCAGAAGTCGAGATATCCTCTCGAAGCTCTCGCAGATTACCGTACTTGCGTTGGGAAATCGCGTTCTGTTGGCAAAAGAGGGTCTGTCGTCGAAGACGACTGCTTTGAACTTCAGAAGGTGCGCCATTTGCGACAAAGGTACCGCAATATGTCCCCCGCCGAAAACAATCAAACGTTGAGAAGGGAGAAAATGTTCTATAATCGTAAGTTCTCCCCCATCTCTTTGGGCGTACAAAGAATGGTCGTTATCCCATTTATCCAGCCAATGAGCGACGGGCGCCCCCGTATGTAAAACCTTTTCCAGGCCGGAAGATCTGATAACCGTAACCAAAATCGTGTCTTTGTTCTCCTTCAAATTCTGAAACAGCTCGCAGTATATTTTCATGAGATACCTCCCGTGGCATATACAGTAGTGGCTTCAGTCCTCGAACAACGAGTAGGTGAAGGCCGGATCGTGCCCCTCGGCATTCTTCGTGTGAGGGCGGCGCGAAGTCTAATTCTGGCCGGATTCCCTGTCGTCCGCGAGGGAACTGTCGACGACCCGGGAGACGTGGTTGAGATGTTCGAGCATACTCTGGGCCGCCCTCGCGGAGTTGTTTTGCAAAAGCGCCTCAATGATCTCGTTATGGTCTTTGATCGATTGAGCGCAGAGATTTTTCTGAAACGCCATGAAGACGAACCTTTCGTAGCTGAGCTGAATGGACCTAAGCGCGATCAGCAGGAGCTCGTTGCCCGTTATTCTGGCAAGCGTCGAATGAAATTCGAAGTCGTAAAAAGTGAGAGCGGCGTTAGAGGAACTATGCCTTTCCATCTGGCGCACGATCTCGCGCAGTTTCTCCACGTCGTCGGCAGTGGCCTTCAGCGCCGCGCGGGACGCGATGCCCACCTCGAGAATCTGGCGGAACTCCATAATATGGGCGGGGTCGGTGTACTGCGCGATAACGTCGAAATTCATGGTATTTCTCATGCCCGCGGCGTCGTTGACGAGCGTGCCGTTTCGAGATCTCGCGATGAGGTTCATCGCTTCAAGTGCCGCGTAGGCCTCGCGCAGCGTGCTGCGCCCTATATCCAGCCGTTTGCAGAGGTCGTTCTCGTTTGGAAACACGTACCCGCTCGGCAGAGCCCCACTCAGGATGGCATCCCGCAATTTGATGAACAGTTCCTCAGACAAACGTGAGCGGTTGCTGAGGCTGATTTCGCTGAAAACATCAGGCGGAGAACCCGTCTGTACAATATCTACAATATCTTCCATTACCGTTCCGCCGTCCCGCATCTTCTAAAGCCCTCCCTAGGATTGTTCCTAGATTATTCTATAGGTGCGAAAATTTCAACTAAAATTTTTAGTGGAGAGTAAT
>JAISSA010000070.1 GCA_031273365.1 Synergistaceae bacterium | reverse complement strand
CTATGGGGTTTGTCCCCTCACTCCGCCGCGCCGGCATCGACGTGTTTGACGCGGTCGCGCTCCTCGGCCTTTTTCGCGTCGTTGAAACGATCGAGAGTTCCCACCAGATAGCCCGTGATTCGCCGTATCCGCTCGAACTTCACGCCGCCCTCCTTCCTGCCGCAGAAGGGGCAGGCGTCCCCGATGACCCCCGTGTATCCGCAGACCGGGTCCCGGTCCACGGGGTGGTTGATCGAACCGTAACCGACCCCGGCCTCCTTCATCGCACGCACGATTTTCTCGAACGCCCTCAGGTTCTGCAGGGGATCCCCGTCCATCTCCACGTAGGTGATGTGCCCCGCGTTGGTCAGCTCGTGATAGGGGGCCTCCAGCCGAATTTTGTCGTATGCCCTGAGTTTGTAATAAACGGGGATGTGGAAGCTGTTCGTGTAATACTCCCGATCGGTCACGCCCGCTATCGAGCCGAAGATTTCCCGGTCCATCGCGACGAACCGCCCGGCCGTTCCCTCCGCCGGGGTCGCCAGCAGGGTGAAGTTCATCCTGTGCATCAGGGCGGCCTCGTCCATGCGACGCCGCATGTGCCCCGCGATTTCGAGCCCCAGCTTCTGCGAGTCCGGGGATTCGCCATGATGTTTTCCCGTCAGAACCTTCAGACACTCCGCCAGTCCGATGAAACCCATCGACAGGCTACCGTGACGCAGGACTTCCCCGATCTCGTCCTCCCCGCTCAGCTTTTCCGAGTCCATCCATATTCCCTGTCCCATGAGGAAGGGGAAGTTTTTCACCTTTTTCCCCGCCTGAATTTTGAACCGCTCCAGAAGCTGGTCGACGATGAGGTCGATTTTTTCGTCCAGCAGCCGGAAAAATTCGCGTCCTATCCCGCCGCTTTTCAGCGCCAGACGGGGCAGGTTGACGGTGGTGAAGCTCAGATTTCCCCGCCCGGTCACGATTTCCCGCGTTTCATCGACGACGTTGCCGATGACGCGCGTGCGACAGCCCATGTAGGCGACCTCCGTCTCGGGCCTGCCGGGGCGATAGTACTTCAGGTTGAAGGGGGCGTCGAGGAAGGCGAAGTTTGGAAAGAGGCGCTTCGCGCTGACCCGGCACGCCAGCTGGAACAGGTCGTGGTTCGGGTCCCCCGGGTTGTAGTTGACGCCTTCCTTTACCTTGAAGATGCTGACGGGAAAGATCGCGGTCTCCCCGTTGCCCAGCCCCGCGTCGGTCGCCAGCAGCAGGTTTCTGGTGACGAGCCGCCCCTCCGGAGAGGTATCCGTCCCGTAGTTGAGGGAACTGAAGGGAATTTGCGCCCCGGCCCGGCTGTGCATCGTGTTCAGGTTGTGGATCAGCGCCTCCATGGCCTGATACGTCGCGCGGTCCGCCTCCCGCTCCGCCTCCGCGCGTGCGAACGCCTCCGCACGAGCCTGTGTTTCGGGTCCGTCGGGCAGGAGCCGGCGCGCTTTTTCCAGATTTTCCCTGTAGAGCCGCGCGTACGTTTTCGCCACGCCCGGGGCCATGGCGTAGTCGAAGCTGGCGACGCTCTGCCCTCCGTGCTGGTCGTTCTGGTTCGACTGAATGGCGATGCAGGCGAGCGCGGCGTAGCTTCGAATGTCGTTCGGCTCGCGAAGGTATCCATGGCCGGTGCCAAACCCGTTTTTGAAAAGAGCGTCGAGGTCGATCTGACAGCAGGTCGTCGTCAGGGTCAGGAAGTCCATGTCGTGGATGTGAATGTCTCCCTGCTTATGAGCCGCGGCGTGCTCCGGCTTCAGAACGAAAATGCCGTTGAAGTACTTCGCGCCCTCCGAGCCGTAGCGCAGCATCGTCCCCATGGCCGTGTTCCCGTCGATGTTGGCGTTCTCCCGCTTCAGGTCGTTGTCCCGGGCGTCCCTGAACGTCAGGTCCTCGTAAATTTTCATGAGGTGGTTCCGCATGTCGCGCACGCGGCTGCGCTGCGCGCGATAGAGGATGTAGGCCTTCGCGGTCTCGATGTACCCCTCGTCGATCAGAACGCGCTCCACGAGGTCCTGAACCTCCTCGACGTGAGGGGGGTATTCCCGTTCCCCGCAATCGACGAACAGCGCGGAGCTGACGTACTGAGGCCGGAGTTCCGGCTCGGCCTCGGGCAGGCGAACGCGCCGCGGGGCCCCTTCAAGGCGCGCGACGACCTTCCCGGCCAGAGACCGGGCAAGGGCCAGCGGCAACACGGGCAGGTTTTTTTTGTTTATGTTGCTGTTGCTGTTTATGTTTGTTTCCCCCGTCGCCGAGAGCGCCCTGAAAATCGCGTTCGATACCTTTTCCATGTTGAACGGAACCCTGCGTCCATCCCGTTTTTCGATCTGCGTCATCATCGTTGAAGACCCCCGTCGTATTCCTGATGTTTGCTCCGGGCCGCGTATCAGGCCACGTAAATAAAGGCGACGTCCCGGCGCATCGCGAATTCCGGAATCAACGGCGCGCAAAAAACATGCACGCCCCCCGGGATCGGCGGTTTTCCGTCCTCGTCGATAAAGGGCGCAAGGTCCTTCCGCGACTCCGGACAGCGGTCCGCGTGCTCGCTCAAAGCCTCCAGAATGCGCTCCGCCAGTTCCTCCCGGCGACAAAAATCCGCCTCGTATTGTACAGCAGAGCCCTCTTTTATTTCATTACCTTCCTTTATTTC
>JAISSA010000036.1 GCA_031273365.1 Synergistaceae bacterium | reverse complement strand
TTGAAACCTTCGAGGAAAGTCTTAAAATGATCGAATATCCACTCTGGTTTCAATAGATAAGCTTTTGTCCCACCTGACAGATCCATCGGATCAAAATACTCGTCGCTGAAATAGCTGTCGTACTCTCTGCGATCAGGCCTGGATACAATGGGTATGACCGCAGCAATTCCCGTTCCCATTATGACTGCCTCCTTTCAATATCCGGTTCGACGTGGATAATCCTTCACATCCCATTCCGCTTCCCTTTTCCCCAACGCACCCGCAATCTGTTTGCAATGATATCACAGAACTTCCCGCTATAAAATCGTCTCCTGGTAAACCGTCCGGATCTCGGCTTTTTCACGACGCTTTGAAGTTGTAGATCGGGACGATGCGGCGTTCCACCGTCACGGTGTCCCCTGTCTGCGCGAGGATGCTTTCCATGGGCTTGTAGGCCATGGGGGCCTCGTCCAGCGTCGCCCTGTCGACCGAGGTGCTGAAGACGCCCTTCATGCTCGCCTGATACTCCGACAGCGAGAGCTGCGATCTCGCCTGAGATCGGCTCATCAAACGCCCGGCGCCGTGCGGGGCGGAAAAATTCCAGTCGGGGTTCCCCCTGCCGATGCAGATCAGGCTGCCGTCGCGCATGTTCATCGGAATCAGCAGCTTCTCTCCCCTCCGCGCGGACACCGCCCCCTTGCGCAGAATCATGTTTTTCGGACGGACGGTCTCCTCGATATCCTGCCCCGTGTCGATGGTATTGTGTATTGTCGTGAACTGCTCGACGGCCGTCAGGCCCATCTGTTCCAGTATCTGCTGAACCATGACCCTGCGGTTCAGCGCCGCGAAACGCTGCGCCAGGGTCATGTCGTGGATGTAGTCCTCGAACAGTTTTCCCTCGACGTAAGCCAGTTCGCTCGGGACGTTCGTCAAAACCTGTTTTTTCAGGTCCGCCAGGGCTCCGCTGATTTCTTTGTCGCGGCCCTGACGCTTGTACTCGTCTATCAAAGCCTTTCGGTGCTCGAAGGAGTTCTGATTGAGCCTTTCCCAGGCCGCCTGCTGATAAAATTCGGCGACCTCGAGCCCCATGTGGCGGCTCCCCGAGTGCACCACGACGTACAGGTTCCCCTCGTCGTCGCGGTCGACCTCGATGAAGTGGTTGCCTCCGCCCAGGGTGCCGATGCTGCGGCGCGCCCGTTCCAGACTGACGGCGTGCGCACAGCGCAGGTCCTCGGGCCGCGCTTCGTCCGCACAGGGGTGGGGCGCTTTTCGAATTGCGGAACCGGACGGGATCGTCCGGCGGATCGTCTCGTCCAGCCGGGCGCAGTCGATCTCCCGCTCCCGAATGCGCGCGGTTTCCATGCCGCAGCCGATGTCCACCCCGACCAGGTTGGGAACGACCCTGTCCGTCAGCGTCATCGTCGTGCCGATGGTACAGCCTTTGCCGAAATGCGCGTCGGGCATGATGCGGATGACGCTGCCCTCGACGAAGCTTTGATCGCAGAGCGTGCGAATCTGCGTCACGACCTCTTCGTCGAGCTCCTCCACGTAGGCGATGGCGCTGTTGAAACGTCCTTTTATCTCGATCATAAAATTTTCCCTCCCGCGTAAACTCGTGTCACTCGAACGCGAATACCTCTCCGGTCGGCCGAAAGGGGAGATGTTTACCCCGCGGGATCAGGATGGCGTGTTCGCGCTTCACCACGAAGCTGTCGCACTCCGCGTCGGTGATGATCAGAATGGGGCCGTTTTTGGGGAAATCCTCCGCCCGCTGCAGGAAATCGATCCCCGGCTGCAGGACCGTCCCGCCCCGTCCCCGGACGTGAACATTGCCCATGATGGCGTCGGGCGCCATGTATCCCGCGTCGTACGCCGCAGCGTCGCAGAAAATGACGCGCGCGTAGGGCACGTCCCGGCTCTCGGCGTAGCTGGCGACGGAGCCCAGAGCCACGGCCAGCGTGTAACGGTCCATGGAGCCGGAGGTGTCGATCACAACGCCGAACGTGCGCCCGTCCAACGGCTCGCTGTCCTGTACGGTACGCGGACGCACGATGTCGGGGGTGCTGGATTGCCGCCGGCTGAGGCGGGCATAGGTCCTCTTTTTTTCCAGAGGGGCGAAAAAGCGGTCGAACCAGCGGGCGAGTTCGACGTCCCAGGGGATGGGGTCGCGGTAAAGCGCGCGGATTTCCTCCTCCAGTCCCGCGGGGACGGAGCCCCGTGCGGATTTTTGGTATTCCAGCCCTTCCCCGATGGCCCGGCGATAAAATTCGTCGAGGCCGACGGGCGCTCTGTAAAAGCGCCCCTCCCCCTCGCCCAGCATGTCCGACAGCCCGACCCCGCGCAGGGTCGCCAGCTTCCTGAACCTGCGAATGTCCCGGACGATGGTGTCGTAGATCTGCTCGGCGGACATGCCCTTCAGGCTGTTGTCGAACAGCATCTCGCAGCGGGGCAGACTGCCCACGCCCATCTCCACGAGCCAGCCGTTGATCACGTAATCGCAGGCCACGTTCCAGAGGTACGGGTCGCGTCCCTGACAGCGGCTCTGGTGGCGCAGCCCCACGTGCAGAAGCTCGTGCGCCACGACAAAGCGGCATTCCGCCTCCGTCAGTCCGCTGGCGGGGTTGAAGTAAATGGTCGAGAGGCTTTCGCTGACGGCGGCGACGGTGATCTCTTCCCTCATGCAGACGTTCCTGTCCTCGACGATCTTGAAAGAGGCCGCCAGAGCTCCCAGCAGCGGATAGGAGTTGATAAACCAGCGCCTCGCCATCTCCGGCGGGCTCAGCGGATGGAGCGCGCCCTCATGATGCCCCGCGGCCTCGCCAATGGCGGAACTGACGGCGTCGACCAGCGCCCCCTCGAAGATGTCCGCGAACTCCCGCCTGGGGTCTTTCATAGTGTAGCGTCCATACGGAGAAGCGGAGCGCGTGGAGTTTTTCATATCCGTGTATCCCGCGCCGATGGAAAAGCCCCTGTGGGTTTCATCGAGCTCCTGCGACATCAGTCTTCGATAGAGCTCTTCTTCGGACAGGGGCGGACAGGGAAGTTCCGTGCTCATCTCCGCGGGCGGGGTGAAGAGCTTCACATCTCTGAGAAAGCGGGTGACGTACATGTCGCAGGCGATGTTCCACCTGACGGGGTCCGTCCTGACGACGCCCTCTTCTTCGAAGTGCCAGAAGGCATAATGCAGCAGGCCGTGCGCCAGAACATAAGCCCATTCCCCGGGGGCCAGGCGTTGCGAGCGATTCACGCAAATGACGGCGTCGCTGTAACAGCAGGCGAAGTCCTTCGTTTTCTGAATGGCGGCATCCTCCGTCTCCACGTGGACGTACCTCAGCAGACGGGAGAAAATGGGGTTGTCCCGCACCAGCGTGCAGCCGAGCTGAAATTGTTCGAGCCAGATGTCTCTTTTCGACGGTAAGCTCTTCTTTGACGGCAAGCTCTTCTTTTTTAAGCCGGCCATCCGCTCAGGCCACGCCGTTCTTCTGCGCCTTTTGCGCCAGCCGGGGCAGGTCGCGGACGATTTCCACCATAAAATAACCGGGCAGAGCCCGCCCATCGTCGTCGGCGACGACCATCTGAGCGATTTCGAAGCTGATGGCGGCGAGCTCCCTGATGCGCGCCTTTGCGGCAAAGATCAGGGCCTTCTCCCTGCCTCCCGCGCTTTCCCTGTTGTCGGGCAGGTTTTTAAGCAGGTGCGCGCGGAAGCTTTGCGCGAGGAAGTAGAGAATATCCCGCTCCGTCGGCTTGTCGGGCCAGCGTTCCTTCCCCTCGACGATGGCCGCGATCGTGTACCGGTTCCGCAGTTGCCTGATGAACGCGCGGAACTGGACGGCGTGGGCCGGGGTCAGCGTGCCCGCCGTCAGCGTCTCGATGTCGGCGTCGGAGATGCGGTCGCCGTACCCGCGCAGGGCGTCGGAAAGCATGTGCCAGGAACGGGGGGTGGAAAACGCCTCCTCCGTCTTGGGCGGTTTCGACCACAGATGGTCGGGGCGTTGGGTGATGTAGTCGGTGATGAACGGATGAATGCCGCTGGAGTAAGCCCATTCCAGCCACTCCGTGGAGGAAACGGAAAGCTCGACGTGCACCATTCGGTTGATGAGCGCGGAGGACATGGGTTTGACGATGGCCGCGTCCTGCGCTCTGTTTCCGGCGCCGACCACGATGGAGCCTTTGGGCAGGTGGTATTCTCCCACGCGAAGGTCCGTGATGAGGCTGTAAAAGGACTTCTGGATCTCCTGCGCGCAGGTGTTGAGTTCATCGAGAAAGAGCACGTAGGGGTCCTCCCGGACGATCATCACGGGCGGGAAAAATTTCGAGCAGCCGTCGACGATCTGAGGCACGCCGATGATGTCCTCCGGGGCCAGCTGGCTTCCCAGAAGAGAGACGCACTCCATCCCCAGCTCCAGAGCGAATTGCTCCACCAGCGAGGATTTCCCGATGCCGGGCGCGCCCCAGATAAACACCGGGCGCATCGGCGCCACGTTCAGAAGAAATTCCTTCAGTTTGTTCTGCGTTACTGTAACACCTAAGTTCATAAGTCCTCCAAATTATTCCCGCAGAGCCCGGAAGGGATGCGCGCATCGGGTTTCACTGTCCATGCAGGGGGCGTCCACCCGGGAACGTTGGGCACAGGTGTAGATCTCGGGCGTCCGGTCTTCGAAGACGGTGAGGAACCTGCGGAATTCCGAGGCTCTGGAGGTTTCAATGACGGTGAAGGCGGCCTCCTCTCCCTCGCCCGCCTTGAAGAGAAGCTCCCCGTAGGGGTCGATCACGGCGGACTCCCCTCCGAAAGCGGTCCCGTCGGACGTTCCGGTGCGGTTGCAGGCGACGACGAACATCTGGTTCTCGATGGCGCGCGCCCTTAAAAGCGCGTTCCAGTGCAGCGCGCGGGACGACGGCCACTGCGCGGCGACGAAGAGAACCTCCGCCCCGTCGAGCGCGTAACTCCTCAGCCACTCACAGAAGCGGATGTCGTAGCAGGTCACGTTGCCGACCCTGACCCCGGTCCCGTCGGGAGAGCGGATGTCGAACAGCGAGGGCTCGCGGCCGGCGATGAAGTACCTGTCTTCCTGCATCAGACGGATGAGGTGCGCCTTGTCGTAGTTTTTCACCAGTTTCCCGTCGGGCGAGACGACCTGCCCGCGATTGGCGTAACCGGCCGCCCCCGTTGGGGATGTGACCGACGCAAGCGTGCTGCCCCCCACGAACCAGACGCCATAGCGCTTCGCGAGGCCCCCCAGAAACTCCGCCGTCTCCTTCCCCTCTTCGTCGGCCAGCTCCGCCGCTTTGTCGAGGCGGTATCCGGTCGTCCACAGCTCGGGAACGACGATGGCCGTCGGCAGGTCCGCAGGCACGAAGCGCGTCTCCATCCAGTGTTCGACCTTTTTCCTGTTGGCCGCAACGTCCCCGATTGCGACATCGATCTGAAAAATCCCCACGCGAAGTTTCATCTCATGACCTCCCGTTCAGCTCCGGTCCGGCAAAACGGCGACCGTGTAGCCGAACCGGACGGAGCGGGAGAGCACCGGGTCGGACAGGGTCATCCGAAACTCCCTGGCGTGGACGATGCCGCCGAGGGTCGCCAGAGTTCCGCTGAAAAGCGCGATTTTGCCCGGCAGCGGCGCGTCCTCCCGCGCCAGCTCCTCGAGGCGTTCCGGCGGCAGCAGGTCGCCCAGCGTCCCCTTCTGGTAGACGCGAAACTGCTCTTTTTCAGGGATCTCCGAGGAAATCTCGATCGCGTCCCAGTGCTCCCGAACGTCCGACACCTTCCAGAAAATCGGCGCCAGGACCTTGCTGCACGCCTGTTTGGCCTTCGAGACGGAGACGGTCTCCAGCGCGCGGTCCGTGTGATCGCTGGCAAGGGTCATGAAGAGATCGCCTCCTTCGTCGCGGGCCATGAAAAACTCGACCTCGCCCGAACTCGACTCCCCGACGACGGAAAGCCTCTCCCCCGAAAAAACCCTCCCGGGCTCGATCCAGTACATGGCCGGCACGGCGCAGGGCGCGGGGACCCCCACCTTCACGAGCTCATCGATGTGATCCCTGACGGCCTTCTGATTACGCCCGGCGTAGCCGACGGCAACGCACAGGTCCCAGGTCAGAAGGACGCGTTCCGCGCGCCCGTCGGGCCGTAAAACCGTTGCTTCGTACTTCATGCGGCTTCCCTCCTCGACGACTTGATTTGCGGTACTTTTACAGGCGGGCGTCAGGCAGAGCGTCCAATGTCGGGATGTCGATGAAAACAAGCCTGCTGTTTTCCAGAATGTGTTCGATGCGGCTGACCGTGACATCAGGACGCCTTCTGACAGCTGCGCTGATGGTCGGAATAGCTGGCATACCTGTGTA
>JAISSA010000114.1 GCA_031273365.1 Synergistaceae bacterium | reverse complement strand
ATAGCTCAACGACCGGTATCGATTGTACCCAATCGATCGCCTCAGCGAAAGGGACCAAGGAAAAAACGCTTTTACATGACTAAAAAAACTGTCGTTTAGCTTAAGTTGACAACAGTGATCTTCTTATCCACGCTCTTATCCCCCCAGACGAAAAGGCTCGCGTCATTGCGTCATAATCAAAGCGATGCGTTATAATGAAGCGATGTAGAGAAAAAGGCGAAAAAGTAAAAAGGCGGGAGGAGGGGGCTCGATGGTGGATTTGAAAGGCGAGTGGCCGCGAAAATGTCAAAAGGCTTTCGATTACGTGGACGACCACTTCGACGAGATGCTCGAGGACTTGAGGGAGGTGTGCGCGTTCCCCAGCACGGCCGGAAACCCGGAGGGGCTGGAGGGCACTCGCCGTTGCCTCATCTCCAAAATGAAGCGCGTCGGGCTCGAACCGACGGTTCATGAGGTCGAGGGGGGAAACGCGATCATCACCGCGGACACGGGAGGGGAAGGCGAGGCGGCGCTGCTGTTCTACAACCACTACGACGTGGTGGAGCCCGGAAAATACGAAAACTGGCGCATCCCCAACCCGTTCGACCTTCGAGCCATAGAGGGAAAATTGTACGGCAGAGGGGTTTCCGACAATAAGGGGCCGCTCTACTCGCGGCTTCACGCCGTACAGGCCACGCTCGCCGCCGAAGGCCGGCTGCCGGTTCGGGTGAAGTTTCTCGCGGAGGGCGACGAGGAAACGTCGAGCCCCTCGCTCCACCGCTTCGCCCGAGAGAACGCCGAGGCCTTCCGCGAAATGACGAGAGCCGACGTCTGCATCTGGGAGAGCGGCCGAAACGACGACGCCGGCCGCATGTGGCTCAGATTGGGCGTGCGGGGCGGGATGGCCTTCGACCTGAGCGTCAGGACATCCGACACGGACGTTCACGGGCGCATGGGGGCGATCGTCCCGAGCGCGTCCTGGCGTCTGGTGTGGGCGCTGGCGTCCCTCAAGACCCCCGACGAGAAAATCGCGATCGAGGGCTTTTACGACGAGGCGCGGCCGCCCAGCGAGGCCGACCTGGAGGTGCTGCGCGCCTTCCCCTATGACGAGGAGAGCCTCAAGAAAAAAGTCGGCTTCAAGGACTACCTCCGAAACGCCTCCGGCGACGAACTGAAACGCCGGATATGCATGGAGCCCTCCATCTCCATATGCGGACTCGAATCGGGCGAAGTCCACGACGGCGTCCGAGGCATCGTCCCCCACAAGGCGTACGCCCGCGTCAGCTTTTATCTGGTCCCGGACCAGGACCCCGCGAAACTGGAGACGCGGCTGAGACGGCACCTGGACGCGCACGGGTTCTCCGACGTGGAGGTGAAGACCCACGGCGGGTTCAACCGCCCGGTCCGCACGCCTGTCGACACCCCTTTCAGGCATCGCGCCAACCAGGCGGCCGAGGCGGTGTTCGGCAAGCCGCTGGTCGTGGAGCTGACTCAGCTCGGGGCCGGCCCCGCCGACGTCTTCCGGGACGCGTGGCCCACAATGCCCATAGCCGGCATCGGCCCCAGCCATCCGGGAGGCAACCACCACTCCCCCGACGAAAACCTCCGCGTCGAGGACTACAGAAAAGCCGTCAAGTACCTGATAGCGCTGTTTTATTCCTACCAATAAAAGCGTTTTCAAATTAAAAGCGTCAAAAAAAGCGTTTTCGAAAAATCGAGAAAGAGGTGTAAGGAACATGAGCGGCATGAATAGTATGAATGGCATGAATAGTATGAGTAATTGGACGTGTTTCAAAAAAATGGCCCTCGCCGTCGTCATGACGGCCCTGCTGGCCGTCTGCGCGTTCGCGGCCGAAGCGCCCAAAAGCGCGAAGGACACCCTCATGTGGGGCGTCAACGCCGAGGCCTCTTCGCTGGACCCGGCCACCAGCAAGGACACCGTGACCCACATGATGATGTACCAGATTTACGACACGCTCGTCAAAGAGGACCCGGACGACTACACGAAAATAGTCCCCGGACTCGCCGAGAGGTGGGAGTTCGGCAAGGACAACGCCGAGATCACGTTTTACCTCAGAAAGGACGTCAAATTCCACAACGGGGACACGATGACGGCCGACGACGTGTTTTTCTCCCTCCAGCGTTCGCTCGACTCCAGCTTCTCCAGCGGCATCAGCGAGGCGATAGACCACTTCGAGAAGGCGGGCGACGACGCGGTGAAATGCGTCCTGAAGTACGCCTACGGCCCCATCATGGACGTCATGACAAACCTGACCTATGGGATCGTCAGCAAGAGGGCGGTGGAGGAGGCCGAGGCCAAAGGCGTCGACTTCGCGAGAAACCCCGTCGGAACCGGGGCGTATAAGATGACGGAGTGGCGGGCCGGGGATTCTTTGACGCTCGAGCGCTTCGACGAGTACTACGACGGCGCGGCCCCCATCGGCAAGATCGTCTTCAAGCTCGTCCCGGACGCGTCTTCCGGCGCGATAGCCCTGGAGGACGGAACCCTCGACATCTACTACCTGGTCGCCAACAGCGACTACGACTACCTCAAGAACCTGGACGGCATCGCCTACGTCGAATGCCCAGGCGTTGGGCTTTTCCACATCACCTTCAACGTCGCCAACGGCATCTTCACCGACAAGCGACTCCGGCAGGCCGCCGCGTACGCCCTGAACCGCGACGACATCGTCATCGGCGGGGCCAACGGGGAAGCCCTCGTGGCCGATTGCCTCGTCCCCACGTCGGTCTTCGGGTACGACAAGAACTTCAAATGGTACGACCAGGACGTGGAGAAAGCCAAGGCGCTCTTGAGGGAGGCGGGCTATCCCGACGGGTTCGACGTCACGTTCAGTATGCAGGGCTCGGCGAGCTACATGATGCCTGGAGAGGTGGCTCAGGACCAGCTCAGAAAGGTGGGGATCCGCGTCGCCTTCGATAAGATGGAGCGCGCCGCGTACCTGGACAACGTGGGCGACAAGAGAAACTTCGTCGCGAGCCTCCGAATGATCAACGCCTCCGTGCGCGACGCCGACTCCGTGCTCACCCGCAGGTTCCACAGCGCGATGCTGGGCGGCGGCAACAACTACTCGGGATACTCCAACCCGGAGGTCGACGCCCTGATCGAGCGGAGCAGAAAGTCCTCCGACCCCTCCGAGAGGCTCGCCCTCTACACCCAAATCTACGGCATCCTGAAAGAAGACGTTCCGCTCATCCCGCTTTTCACGGATACGATATACCTGTTCTACAACGCGAAGCTCAAGAACCTCAAGCCGCACCCGGTTTACAGATACCGCATTTACCAGACCTATTTCGAGGAATAGTTCGGATAGTTCGCGGAAAAATATCGGGAGGAGGAGCGCGCCGATGTTGCCTTACATCTTGAAGCGATTGCTGATGATCATCCCCGTCATCCTGGGCGTCACCTTCATCATTTTCACCATCATGAACCTGACCCCTGGGGACTCGGCCATGATGATTTTGGGCGAGGGGGCGAAACCCGAGGAATATCAAGCGCTCAGAGAAGAAATGGGGCTGAACGACCCCTTTTTCGTCCGCTACTTCCGCTACGTATGGGACGCGCTGCACGGGGACTTCGGAAAATCGTACCGAACCAAGATACCGGTCTTTCAGGAGATCGCGGCGCGGTTCCCCTACACTCTCTATATGGCGCTGTTCAGCAGCGTCATCGCCGTAGCCTTGGGGCTGCCCATAGGAATTTTGTCGGCCGTCAAGCAGTACACTCTCTCGGACAACGTGGCCCTGGGCGTGTCCCTGCTGCTGACCTCCATGCCCACGTTCTGGCTCGCGATGATGATGGTCCTCGTCTTCGCGCTCAGGCTGAAGTGGCTCCCCTCGCTGGGCATCGACACGTGGCGGCACTTCATCCTGCCGAGCGTCGCGACCTCCGCGGCGACGATGGCCTCCCTGCTTCGCATGACCCGTTCGACGATGCTGGAGGTGATACGGCAGGACTACATCAGGACGGCCCGGGCGAAGGGCGCGCGGGAGAGCCGCGTCATCTTCGGGCACGCGCTGCAAAACGCGCTCCTGCCGGTCATCACCGTCATCGGCGTCAATTTCGGCATCGCGCTCGGCGGAACCATCGTCGTGGAACAGGTTTTCGCCATTCCCGGACTGGGGCAGCTGATCGTGAACGCCATCCGATCCAAGGACTCCCCGATGGTCATCGCGTCGGTTCTCTTCGCCGCCATCATCGCGTGCGTCGTCAATCTTTTGGTGGACATCGTCTATGTGTACATCGATCCGAGGCTGAAATACAAATACGTGCGGGTCAAGGCACGGATGAAGACCAGGGGGGCGGCATCGTGAAGAGCGGCGCGCCGGGCGCGGCGAAAAAACTCGACGCCGTCGCCAGAATACACAGGTACAAGAAGAAAAGTCAGTGGCGGACGATATGGCTGCGTCTGAAAAAGAACAGGCTGGCCATGTTCGGCCTCGCCTTCTTCATCGCGATGATGACGCTGGTGATTTCGGCGGATCTGTATTACGACTACGAGGAGGACGCCCTGTCCCAGAACCTGTCGGCCCGTTTCCGCTCCCCGTCGGCCGCCCACCTTCTGGGCACCGATCAGTACGGGAGGGACGTTCTCGCCAGGGTCGTGTACGGCGGCAGGATATCGCTCTTCGTGGGGCTCGCGACCATCTGCGTCTCCCTCACCGCCGGCTCGGTCATCGGGGCCGCCGCCGCGTACTACGGCGGCAAGACCGACGAGATACTGATGCGGATAATGGACATCTTCCTCGCCATCCCCAACACCCTGATGGCGATAACGTTGGTGGCGGCGCTGGGCAGCAGCCTCTTCAACCTCATCCTCGCCATGGGGATTTCGCAGATACCGAGGATGTCGCGCATCGTGCGCTCGTCGGTGCTGGGCATCATCGGGCAGGAGTACGTGGAAGCGGCGCGCGCGTGCGGCACCAGCGACGCGAGGATCATATTCCGGCACATCCTGCCCAACGCCATGGGCCCGATATTGGTGCAGGTGACGCAAACGGTGGCGAGGTCGGTCATCACCATATCGTCGCTCAGCTTCATCGGGCTCGGAATATCGGAGCCGACCCCCGAGTGGGGTTCCATGCTTTCGGAGGCCAGAAGCCAGCTTCGCTACCACCCGCATCTCGCCATCGCGCCGGGGGTGGCGATCGTGATGGCGGTCATGTCGCTGACCTTGCTCGGCGACGGGCTCCGCGACGCGCTCGACCCCAGGCTCAAGAACTGAACCGGCCGGAGGATCGTCATGGGCGAAAACCTGCTTGAGATAAAGAACCTGCACGTCACGTACAAGACGGACGACGACGAAATTTTCGCCCTGAACGGAGTCGATTTGACCGTGAGGAAGGGCGAAACCCTGGGCCTGGTGGGCGAAACCGGCGCGGGGAAGACGACGATGGCGCTGAGCGTCATGAGGCTGTTGCCGGACAAGGTCGGGCTGATCCGGCAGGGCGAGATATTCCTGGAGGACGTGAACCTGATGAACGTCACGGAGGCCGATATGCGCCTGCTGCGCGGCAGCGACGTGTCCATGATTTTTCAGGACCCCATGACCAGCCTGAACCCGATCCATACCGTCGGCCACCAGATCGCGGAGGTGCTGCTGCTGCACGACCCCGGCGCGACCGGCGCGGAGATAGAGCGCAAGGTGGACGAGATGATGGAGATGGTGGGCATGCCGGCGGACCGCAAAGCCGAGTACCCCCACCAGTTTTCCGGCGGCATGAAGCAGAGGATCGTGATCGCCATCTCGCTGGCCTGCAATCCCAAGCTGCTGCTCGCCGACGAACCCACCACGGCGCTGGACGTCACGATACAGGCGCAGGTTTTGAAGATGATGAACGAGCTGAAGGAGAAATTCGGCGCGTCCATGGTTCTCATCACGCACGACCTGGGCGTGGTCGCCCAGATATGCGACTCCGTGGCCATCATGTACGCCGGAGAAATCATAGAAACCGGCTCGGCGGAGGACATCTTCGAGGACGCGTCGCACCATCCCTACACGACGGGGCTCTTCGGGGCCATTCCCGACATGACGAAAAAGACCCGCAGGCTCAACCCCATAGACGGCCTCATGCCCGACCCCACGTCGCTTCCGCCGGGGTGCCGCTTTGCCGAGAGGTGCCCGCGCCGCGCGGAGAGATGCGAACGCCAACGCCCGCGGATGGCCCCCATAAGTCGAACGCACGGAATCAAATGTCACCTGTTCGAATTTAAAGACGCCGCCCGGCGGGAGGTGGGGGCCCCATGAACGCTCCGCTGCTGGAAACCAGGCATCTGAAAAAATATTTCGAGACGCCGCGGGGCCTGCTCCACGCCGTCGACGACGTCAACATCGGCATCGAAGCCGGAAAGACTCTGGGCGTCGTCGGGGAATCGGGGTGCGGCAAATCGACGTTGGGCCGGCTCATCCTGCGCCTTTTGGACCCTACCGGCGGAGAAGTCCTTTTCGACGGGCGCAACATCCTCGCCTGCGGCCCGTCGGAGATGAAAGAACTGCGCAAGCAGATGCAGATCATTTTCCAGGACCCCTTCTCGTCCCTCAATCCGCGCATGACCGTGAGCGAGATCATCGCCGAGCCCATAAAGGTCACCAAAGCCCTCCCGACGCAAAACCAAATATTGGAGAGGGTCTTCGAGCTGATGGAGATCGTCGGCTTGGCCGAGAGATTCGTCAACACCTACCCTCACGAACTGGACGGAGGCCGCAGGCAGCGCATCGGGGTCGCGCGGGCTCTCGCGCTGAATCCCAGGTTTATCGTCTGCGACGAACCGGTCTCCGCGCTGGACGTCTCCATACAAGCGCAGATACTGAACTTGATGATGAACCTTCAGGAGGAGATGGGGCTCGCCTACATGTTCATCACCCACGACCTCTCCGTCGTCAAACACATCAGCAACGACATCGCCGTGATGTACCTGGGGCAGTGCGTGGAGCTCTCCTCCACGGACGATCTCTTCGAGCACCCGGCCCACCCGTACACTCAGGGGCTTCTCGACGCGATCCCCGTGCCGAACCTCTCCGCGAGGAAGCGGCTCAACATCATAAAAGGAGAGGTCACAAGCCCGATAGATCCCCAACCGGGCTGCCGGTTCGCCCCGCGATGCCCCAAAGCCGGGGACGGCTGCGCGGAGCCGGGGATCGGCCTAAAGGAGATACGCCCAGCCCATTTCGTCGCCTGCCGGCTGTATCTGTGACAAACAAATAAGGGCATTAACCCACGTTTTCCTTAAAACAAATGGAGAAAGGGCATTGTATGTTAACCCATGTGATCCTTGAAATAGTCTGTACTTTTAATTTCGAACATAATGATGCGCCTACTGTGACTACTTACTGCCAAAATGGTGTGGACAATCCTGGCATTCATTGTGTCCTGAACGAATGTCCCTATATGAGCTTTACGGATGCCCCTTATGAATTAGCATTCTCTGGTGCGAACGGTGAGATTGATATTTCCGATGATGCCAATTGGATTGGTTTTGGAGGCGATATGGAACCGGAAGGTATATCAGAGTGTACAAGAAATCAACTAGTATGCCTTTGGAGGGAAATTTCAAAGAAAAAAATCAAAGAAGCTTATACTGAATATCTAGAACAGATGGAGAAAATATGCGCAATGCCGAAAACTTCAAACGAGGATTTATGATAATCCGTTATTGCTTAAGTGCGCTTTCTGTTCCGTTGCTACTCAGACCCCAGATACGTGTAAAATCTCCCCCTACCTTTAATGACAGACTCTAGGACAAAAAGCGAATCTTGCCCCTGTTGACGGGCACGTAAATAAGGTATACTTTGTTTCTACAAAGTAGAAACATAAAGGAGCGTATGTATCATGAAAGCCACAATACAGAAATGGGGAAACAGCCATGCGGTGC
>JAISSA010000147.1 GCA_031273365.1 Synergistaceae bacterium | reverse complement strand
CTTCTGGACGCCAGCAAAGTCAAAGTCAACGCCAACGCCAACGCCAACGTCAAAAGGTAGCGACGGCCTCTGCCCAAAGAAGACAAATCCTTCCGGCTTCTCCGCATGTACGAAACGCTGAACAGGGGCGCGGCGGTTTTTACCTTCGTTTCGCACCTGGCTGCAGAAAGGCGGACGCCCCCTTTCGAGGGAACGCCCGCCTTTGTCGATTTAAGCTAAAAACATGGGGCTCCGCCCCCCGACAAAAACCCCGCAGGGGACGCGTCCCCTGACCCCGTTAATTTTTCTTTCCGACCTCAGTCCCGGACCTCGACCGGTTCTTTCGCAACGATGGATGCGGCCTCGGCTCGTTTTTCCGCCTCTTCGGCCCGCTGGGCTTCCAGTTTGCGAAACACCTCCGCTCCCGTGCCTGCGGGCACGAGATGGCCGATAATCACGTTTTCCTTCAGACCGTGCAGAGGATCGATCTGCCCCTTCACCGCCGCTCCGGCCAGAATCTGCGCCGTCTGCTGGAAAGAGGCCGCGCTGAGGAAGCTGTCGGTCGCCAGCGCCGCCTTCGTGATCCCGTGGATGAAGGGCTTGCATTCCGGACTTTCCCTCAGCTTGCGCACGAAGGTGACCTCGCGGATCAGCTGCTTCACGACGCTCTTTGAAGAGATCGGCCGAACGAAGATCTCCACCGGCTCGCTGTCGACGATCACGTCCAGCATCGTTCCGTTGATCTCCTGCCCGGACTCGAGGGCAGGAGGCGCAACGCCGTCCGGGAAGACCACTTCGAGCAGAACCCTGCCGTAAATTGTGCCCGACAGAAATTTATGCAGGAGAGCCCGTCGCGGAATGACGTCCTCTTCCGTCTCGATCGCCGCGATCTCTCCTTCGGCCAGGCCGCGCACGACACGGGCATCCACGTACTGGGGCACCCCGACGATGGGGTTTCCTTCCCGATCCGCCGCCTGGAGCAGCGTCCTGCCCCACAGGCTGTCGTCGTTCATCAGGGCATTCTGGAAGGCGTCGGCCACGCCGATCTGCTCCACACTGTGCCAGACCTTGACTTCAGGAAGCTCCAGCTCTCCGATCAGATCCGCGACCTCTTTGGTGATGAGGGTGTCCGCCTTTATCAGAGTTTCATCTTCGCGGGCGATGCGTTCGGCCAGCCAATCCACGCCGACGAGTTTGTCGAGCGTGTCCCGGTTGCGCACCACGACGGGCTTCGGTTCGTGCGACGTGATCAGGCGAAGCTGCGAGGCGGACAGACGCTCCCCTGCCGGAATATGTACCCGTTCTTCGTTCGCCTCGACGTTCTCCTCGACCAGAAAATCGGAGACCAGCTCCATGCCCTCCATCTGCTTGCGGAAGGCGGCTCCGCCGACGACGATGTTGACGTCCCGCTTGCCATGCTCCACGACGACCTCGGAGATCATCATCCCAGGCTTGAGCAAAAGCCTTATCGCCGGTTCGTCGAGAGGGTTCCCCAGAAGCGGGGCGATCTCCTCGCTCGATTTTTCGACGCGCTTCAGGCGATCGCCCGCAAAGATGCGCACGGCCTCCGCGACGTTGCGCTCGTTGTCCTGCACGATGCGCGCCTCCTCCGCCTCGATCTCGCTGAGCCAGACCAGGTCGCCGGCGACAAACGAGGTATCTCCCTCCTCGATCAGGCGAACCCGGTTCAGCGGCGCGACCTTTCGAAGAATGACCTCGATGTGCTTGTTGTTGATCGAAACGCCCTGAGAGCGGTAGACCTCCTGAATCTCGTCCACCAGCATATGCTGAACCGCGTCGATGCCGCTGACCTCCAGAAGCTGCTGGGGATCGATATTGCCCTCCGTGAGGCGCGTCGTGCTCGTGACCTCGATCCCCTCCACGATGTCCTCCTTCAGCTCCTGAGAGGCCGGGATCGTGTGCACAAGCCGCGTTTCACCGTCCTGCGAGGCGATGATGACCTTACGCTTGCCCTCTGAGCTGCGAATTTCCTCGACGACGCCGTCGATACCCGCCAGAAACGCCACCTTGCGGGGACGGCGGACCTCGAAAAGCTGTTCGATGCGGGGAAGGCCCTGAGTGATGTCCTCGCCCGTCAGGCGCACGCCGCCCGTGTGGAAGGTCCGCATCGTCAGCTGCGTGCCCGGCTCTCCGATGGACTGCGCGGCCACGACGCCGACGGCCTCCCCCACCGGGACCAGATGACGCGACGAGAGGTCCATGCCGTAGCACTTCTGGCAGAGCCCGCGCTTCAGCGCACAGGCCAGCGGGCTGCGCACCCACACCTCCGTGACGCCGCTTTTGTCGATCGCCGCGGCAATCTCGTAGGTGATGAGCTCCCCTTTTTTAATCAGCAGCTTCTTCGCGGAACCGGCCGCGTACACGTCCTCCAGCGCTGTCCGTCCGGAGATGCGGTCGGCCAGCGGGATCATGTCCTTGCCGTCCCGCGTCAGCGCCTGAATGCGGATGCCCCTGTCCGTGCCGCAGTCGTGCCCGGTGATGATCAGGTCCTGCGCGACGTCCACGAGCCGACGCGTCAGGTATCCGGACTTTGCCGTGCGAAGCGCCGTATCCGCAAGGCCTTTTCTGGATCCATGGGTGGAAATGAAGTATTCGAGCATGTTCATGCCCTCGCGGAAATTTGCCGTGATCGGGTAGTCGATGATGCGCCCCGACGGGTCGGACATGAGGCCGCGAATTCCCGCCATCTGGCCCATCTGTCCGCGGCTTCCCCGCGCTCCGCTGTCCACCATCATGCGCACCGGGTTCGAGGGCTCCATGTGCACCGCGATGCTGTCCGCGATTCTTCTGGCGGCCTCCGACCAGAGCATTTCCTTATGGAAAAGGTACTCGTCCTGCGTCAGGACGCCCATTTCGTACTCTTCCTTGAAAAATTCGTCCTGCTCGATCGTCTCGGCCGTGATCTGCTGCTTCTCCGGGGGGATGATGATCGAGCCGACGCCGAAGCTGATGCCGCTCTTCGCGGCCCATCGATAGCCCAGCGCCTTTATGGCGTCCAGCATGTCCACCACCGACGTGCGATCGACCCTGTCGTAGGCGTCGTCCAGAAGGCGGCCCATATTTTTCTTGTCGAGCTGCCTGTTGACGTACCGCAGAGGCGGGGCGATGATGCTGTTGAAAAGAGCGCGTCCGGGCGAGGTTTCCACAAAAAGAGTCGCTCCGGCGGGCACTTTGGTTTTTTTGCCCTCCTCGGCGATGATGGGCTTGCCCTTCGAACCGCGATATTTGCGCCGCCCGTCGGGGAAGACCGCCCATCCGGGGTCCGCTTTCAGCCAGACTCTGGCGTTGAGGTGCACCGCTCCATGGTCGAACGCCGAAAGAACGTCCTCGATGTTCGAAAAATGCATCCCCTCGCCCAAAAGCCCCCCGCGCATGTCCGTCAGATAATAAATGCCGAGGACGATGTCCTGAGTCGGCGTGACGACCGGACGCCCGCTGGCCGGAGAAAGCAGGTTGTTCGCCGAGAGCATGAGCAGCCGGGCCTCGGCCTGCGCCTCGATGGAAAGCGGCACGTGAACGGCCATCTGGTCTCCGTCGAAGTCCGCGTTGAAGGCCGTGCAGACCATGGGGTGAAGGCGAATGGCCTTGCCCTCCATCAGGACCGGCTCGAAGGCCTGAATGCCCAGACGGTGAAGCGTCGGAGCGCGGTTCAGCATGACGGGGTGGTCCCGGATAATCTCCTCCAGAATGCCCCAGATGTCCTCGCGTCCTCGCTCGATGATGCGCTTGGCGCTCTTGACGTTCGGCGCCAGCTGCCGCTCGACGAGCTGACGAATGACGAAGGGCTTGAAAAGCTCGAGCGCCATCTGTTTCGGCAGCCCGCACTGGTAAATCCTGAGCTGCGGGCCGATGACGATGACGGAACGCCCCGAGTAATCGACCCGCTTGCCAAGGAGGTTCTGGCGAAAACGCCCCTTCTTGCCCCGCAGCAGGTCGGTCAGGCTCTTGAGCGGACGGTTGCCCGCGCCGAGCACCGCCTTGCCCATCCTGCCGTTATCGATCAGGGCGTCCACGGACTCCTGCAGCATTCGCTTCTCGTTGCGGATGATGATCTCGGGCGCTCGAAGCTCCTGCAACTTCTTCAGGCGGTTGTTGCGGTTGATCACGCGCCGGTAGAGGTCGTTCAGGTCCGAGGTGGCGAAACGCCCCCCGTCGAGCTGCACCAGCGGCCTCAGATCCGGAGGGATGACGGGAAGCACCTCCAGAATCATGGACTGGGCGCTGGAGCTGCTTTTGCGAAAATCCTCGGCCACCTGGAGGCGCTTGACGAGTTTGCGTTTTTTCTGCCCGCTGCTCTCCGCGACCTCCTCCCGCAGCGAAGCGCCCAGCAGGTCGAGGTCCAGCCGGTTGATCATGGTCTGAACCCCCTCGGCTCCGATTCCGGCCTCGAATTTTTTGTCGTAGGCCTGGCAGAGGGCCTGCTGACGGTCGTAGACGACGTCGGCGCAGGCGAAGGGAGACGACCCCTGCTCGATGACGATGTAGCAGGGGTCGTCGATCGTAACGCCCCACCGGGGCGCCGTAAAACGCCCCGGATATTTTTGCTGAAAAAGTTCGAGTTCGCCTTTGGAGATGATGTTCCCCTTCGTAAAGGGCAGTCTGAGCGCCGCCGTGACGATAAACATCTCGTTGCCGGCGACGATGCAGCGCCTGAAAAGATCCCGGCTCTCGCCGCTCCGTCCGGGAAGGCGGTCCAGTTCCGAGGCGGCGACGACGCTTCCCATTTTCAGGGGCGAGTCGTCCAGCTCCTCCACAAGCTCGAATGCCGGTTCCACCTTGAAAATCTCGTCGCCGTACTCCGTTTTGAAGCGCGCGACCTGCGCTGCGGTCAGCAGGTCTCCCTCGTTGACGGAGATGTTGTCCATGGATTCGAGGATAAAAGCCTCCTCGGCCCTGAATTTCGGGTCGTAGTGCGCGTGGACCTTCATCTCGCTTTCCGAAATGACGGCTCCCTTGCGCACCAGGTCCGTGCGGCGTCCATCGGCCACGACCTTGTAAGCCCCTTCCTTTTTGCGGGTCGGAGCGAAATACACGACCTTTTCGAGGTCCTTGGCGCTGGTTCCGAGCAGAAGGCTGAGACGGCTTGGAATACCGCGGAGATACCAGATGTGAACCACGGGCGCGGCCAGTTCAATATGTCCCATGCGCTCGCGCCGCACGCGGTTGTCCGTGACCTCGACGCCGCAGCGGTCGCAGACGATCCCGCGGAACTTGGGGCCGCTGCGCTTGTATTTGCCGCACGCGCACTCGTAGCTGCGGGTGGGGCCGAAGATGCGCTCGCAGAAGAGTCCGTCTTTTTCCGGACGCAACGTCCTGTAGTTGATGGTCTCGGGTTTTTTTACCTCGCCGCTCGATATCTCACGTATACGTTCCGGGGTAGCCAGTTTGATTCGTACACCGACTATCTCTCTTCGCGCCATGCTTCGTCAGTCCCTTCTTCTTCCACCAGCGACATACCCTCCGGCAGCGCGTCCTTATCCATGTATACTTTCTCTTCGTATGCTTTTTCTTCAAACAAATCCCGCAGGGCCAGTTCGTCCACATCCGGTTCCTCTCCCTCGAGGGATTCAGCCGGTTCGGCGGATTCCAGAGCGGCGTCGCCCTTTTCCTCGTAGTACGGCGAGTCTCCGACGCCCGTTCCATAGCCCCTGCGCGCGCCCTTCTCCTCTTCTTCGTCCTCCAGCACCATCCCGCCGATGGTGCCGTCGTCGTACTGGACTTCGACGTCCAGCCCCAGCCCCTGAAGCTCCTTCACCAGAACCCTGAAGCTTTCCGGAATTCCGGGCTTCACGAGGCTCAGCCCCTTGACGATGCGCTCGTAGGTCTTGTCGCGGCCCCGGATGTCGTCGGATTTTACCGTCAGCATCTCCTGCAGCACGTTGGCCGCTCCGTACCCCTCGAGCGCCCAGACCTCCATCTCGCCGAAACGCTGTCCTCCGAACTGCGCCTTGCCGCCCAGCGGCTGCTGGGTGATGAGGCTGTAAGGCCCCGTGGAACGGGCATGAATCTTGTCGTCGACCAGGTGAATCAGCTTCAGCATGTACATGCAGCCGATCGTGACCTTTTTCTCCATCGGCTCTCCGGTCCGGCCGTCGCGGAGCGTAATCATCCCGTCCATCGTGAGGTCCGGGTATTTTTCCGCGCTGAGCTTTTCCATGTTTTCGAAGATCTCTTTTTCGTGCGCGCCCTCGAAGACGGGCGTGGCGACGTGCCAGCCGTTGTTCAGCGCGACAAATCCCATAATGGTCTCCAGAACCTGCCCCAGGTTCATGCGGCTGGGCACCCCCAACGGGTTCAGCACCACGTCGACGGGCGTCCCGTCCGGCAGGTAGGGCATATCCTCCACGGGGAGAATGCGGCTGACGACGCCCTTGTTGCCGTGACGTCCCGCCATCTTGTCCCCCACCGTGATTTTACGCCACTGCGCGACGTAAACCTTGACGGTCCGAATGACGCCGGGCGACAGGGCCTCGGGATTGTCGGTCCGCGTCATCTGCTTGACGGCGACGATCTTGCCCCGCGCGCCGTGCGGCAGCTTCAGGGAGTTGTCGCGCACCTCGCGGGCCTTTTCGCCGAAGATGGCGCGCAGCAGCTTTTCCTCCGGCGTCTGGTCGGACTCCCCCTTGGGCGTCACCTTGCCCACCAGGATATCGCCGGAGTTCACCTCGGCTCCAATCCGGATAATGCCGCTGTCGTCCAGGTTTCTGAGCATCTCCTCGCCGACGTTCGGGATATCCCGCGTGATTTCCTCCGGCCCCAGCTTGGTTTCACGGGCCTCGATCTCGTACTCTTCTATATGTATGGAGGAAAATTTATCCTCCTTGACCAGATTTTCGCTCAGCAGGATGGCGTCCTCGAAGTTGTATCCCTCCCAGGGGACGAACGCGACAAGGACGTTCTGCCCCAGCGCGAGCTCGCCGTTATCGACGGCCTGACCGTCGGCGATGATCGTTCCCTTCTCGATCGCCTCGCCTTTTACGACCAGCGGCCGCTGGTGGATAATTGTCCCCTGGTTCGAACGCCTGAACTTCAGAAGGTTGTAGACGTGCCGGCGCCCTTCCTTCGAGCGGACCTCGATGCGCTCGGAGTCCACCCACGCGACCTCTCCGTCCTCGATCGCCACGACGCAGGAGCCCGAATCCCTGGCGATGCGGTGCTCGATCCCCGTTCCCACGATGGGCGCCTCCGGAAAAATCAGAGGCACGGCCTGACGCTGCATGTTGGAGCCCATCAGGGCCCGGTTGGCGTCGTCGTGCTCCAGAAAAGGGATCAGCGCCGTCGAGGAGGAGACGATCTGCTTGGGTGAGACGTCCATATAGTTGACCTCTTCTATGGGGACCATATCGACGTCGTCCTGATGACGCGTGGGGCACTCCGCGCCGCTGATGGTGACGCCGTCGGGATCGAGCGGGGTATTCGCCATCGCCACGTAATAGTTGTCCTCCTCATCGGCCGACAGAAATTCAATCTCTCCCGTCAGTTTCCCGTTTTTGACCTTGCGGCGCGGCGTGATCAGGAATCCGTGCTCGTTCAGCCGGGCGTAGGTCGTCAGGGACGAGACAAGCCCGATGTTGGGCCCTTCCGGCGTTTCGATGGGGCAGACCCGGCCGTAGTGGGTATAATGGACGTCGCGCGCCTCGAAGCCCGCGCGCTCGCGGCTCAAACCGCCGGGCCCGAGCGCGGAGAGACGCCGCCTGTGGGTGACCTCCGCCAGAGGGTTGGTCTGGTCCATAAACTGCGAAAGCTGGCCGGAGCCGTAAAATTCGCGAAGCGCCGCGGCGATCGGACGGACGTTGATCAGCTCGCGCCCCATCGCCGTGCTGAGGTTCGGGATCGTCGTCATGCGTTCCTTCGCGATGCGCTCCATGCGCAGAAGTCCTATGCGTATCTGATTTTGCAGCAGCTCTCCGATGGAGCGCACGCGACGGTTGCCCAGGTGGTCGATATCATCGCTTTTTTTGTCGAGAGCCCGCATGGCGAACATTTCGCGCACGATGCTGACGAGGTCGTCGAGCGTCAGGAGGCGCGTGGATTCCGAAACCGCCAGACCCAGACGCCGGTTGAGCTTGTAGCGCCCCACCCGCCCGAGAGTATAGCGGCGCGAATCGAAAAAGAGCGAGTGCAGATAATCCCGCGCGTTTTCGACGCGCGCCGGTTCGTTGGGGCGAAGTCGGCGGAAAATTTCCTGCATGGCCTCGTCGGTGCTCTGGGTCATGTCCTTTTCCAGCGTCAGGGCCAGCGAAGGATCGATGCCCTGCACCTCGATGCCGCCCCGGCCGTTCAGGTCCAGCTGCTTCAGCCTGTCCAGCGCGTCGCGGGTGACGGGGCGGTTGCGGGCGACGACGAGATTGCCCTCGAGATCCCGGACGTCCTCCGCGGCCAGCATCCCCCTCATCTCGTCGCCGTACTCCATAAAGGTCGATTCGGCGCCGAAGAGCTTCAGAATTTCCTCGTTGTCCCGCGCGCCAAAAGCCTTTAAAAGCAGCGAAACGGGAAGCTTCTTGCGGTTGTCGATATTGACCGACACGATCTCCCCCGGCGCGGCGGCGAAATCCAGCCACGCGCCCCGGTCCGGGATAACCTTCGCCGCGCACGCCTCCTGACCGCTGGTCGAGTCCTCCTTCGTGAAATAAACCCCGGCGGAACGCGCAAGCTGGTTGATGACGACGCGCTCCGTCCCGTTGATGATAAACGTTCCCCTGTCCGTCATCACGGGAAAATCTCCAAGGAAGATTTCCTCTTCCTTGATCTCCTGGAGTTTTGTATTGGTCAGCCTGATCGTCGCTCGAATCGGGCGCGCCCACGTCATGTCCCGCTGACGGGCCTCTTCCTCCGTCAGGCCGGGAGTGTCGATGTAATAACGGACAAATTCGAGAGCGAACTGACCATCGTAGCTCTCGACAGGGAAAATTTCGTGCAGAAGCTCCTGCAGACCCTGCATGGCCCGTGCGTCGGGAGAAACGTCGTCCTGGTAAAACCATCGGTAGGAGTCACGTTGAACCTCGATCATATCGGGTATTTCTATAAGATCATGCGCGCGGCCAAAAGTGAAACGTTGCCGTTTCCTGCTAACTGAAACGAACTCGGGCATGGACCAGACCTCCCTTATGGGTGGGGAAATTTATGCCGAAATATAATCATAACAAAAGGATACAGCCATGTCAACTGACATGACCATATCCCCTTCAATCGATCCTGTACACACCCTTAAAAGACACCTGCCCGCACGTTCGATACGATTCATTCCCCGTTGCGGAAGCACGCCTTCGATATTATTAATCTTAAAGCAAATTTGATCTTAAAGCAAACCCAACCTTAAAGCAAATTCGATGTTAAAGGACGCACCCCTTAATCTGAGCATATCATACTCCTTCGGCACGTTTCGCGCAAGACCTGCCGCCCTTCCCAAAATCTTCAGGTTTGAAGAATATATGGGGAGATTTTCCGCTTCGGGAGGTCGGACGATCCGGCGCGGCGGCAGCTCTGCCATAATCTTTGCAAAGGAGTTGATGAAGATGACCGTTGCGCAACTCACCGTGAAAGAAGACCTTTGCCGCCGCATCCTTGACCTGCCGGTTGATAGTGCCATGCGGGTTCTTGAATTCGTCAACGGGCTTGAAGAACACGAGCCGAACGAGGAGACGATCGAGGTTCTGGAAGACAGTGAGGCCGGTCTTAATCTAAGCAGGGTTTACGACGACGTGGAAGAAATGCTGTCCGACCTGCTTGATTCCGCCAATGCTTAAATCTCGCTTCTCGAACGCGATGGCGAAAGACATCGCGCTGATGTCCAGGCGCGGCTATGTAAGGACCATCCGCTCAAAGGCAACCGGGCAGGGTTCCGAGAGTGCCATTTGTCGCCCGATTGGATCATGATCTATCGCAAAACCATCGATACACTCATACTTGAACGTACCGGCACCCATTCCGACCTGTTCAGGTAGATATGATTCTTCCTGACACTCCATGACACTAAGAAGAAAAGCAAAACCCCCCGTTTTCACAGGGGGTTTGTTTTCTCCTGAAACTTCCTGATTCTTTTACCTGGTGCCCGAGAGAGGACTCGAACCTCCACGGCCTTGCGACCACCAGAACCTGAATCTGGCGTGTCTACCAATTCCACCACCCGGGCAATCCAAAATTCCTCAGAAGCCGATCGAAACGAACGAAAAGGAGTTTACCTTATTTGCTCCGGGTCGTCAACTACCTCACACGAACTCGTCCTTCATAATCTGCCTTCATAATCTGCCTGTCGGCGGGGGGTTGGGTTTCAGCCATTCAACCTTTTTCAAAGCTGCAAAGCGCTCTATAGAATGCACATATAAACCATTGTAGAAGTAGAAAGGAGCGGTGCAGACCATGAAAGTCAACTCTACGGAAGTCAACCTGCCGGAGCTGTCGCTTAAATTCGGCGGGCGGGGCGAATTTCCAGCGGGCGGGATCTCACGGGACAAACCTCCGGAGAGCACGGGCGCGCCATCGGCGACGTCGCTCAAAAACGACCGAAGAGCGCTCGACGATCTGATGCGAAAAACCGCCGAGCTGTTTTCGGCGTTCGATCGGGAACTGCGGTACGAGATTCTGGAGGAGGCCGGAGTGGTGCAAATTCACGTCATCGACGTTCGTGACGGACACGTCGTTCGAAAGATCCCGGCGGACGAAATGATTGCCTTCATCGAATTCATCAGGGAACAGGCCAGCGACCGACTGGACATCCGAATATAAGGACGTGAACAGAAAACCTGAACGGCGTAAAGAGCCCGGGCCGGTTCGACCTCTTTACGCCGTTCATGAGTTGTTTCGGCGCGACTTCACCCGACCATTACGTACTATACAGTAATACGTTATGATCAAACCATGATTCAGGGCATACTAGATACTTTCAATGATTCTATTTCAGCCATTTAGCCTTTTTCAAAGCCATGAAGTGTTCTAGAATGCATACATAAACCATTGTTGCGCCGCCGAACCGACGATCGACCACGGCCCGGGTCTTCGTTAAACCACAAGGGATCCTCCCGGGTCGTATGCAGTATCGAAACATCCAGTTGGCGTTCTGAAACTGGACGGAGTTTTTTCGGAACGGGCCTTTTTTATCAGGTCTTTTTTGAACGGGTCTTTTTTATAACGAAAAACCTCCGTTCGTCGGGTAAAAACAATATCCCTTTTGTTACCTGACACCGTCGATTTTTGAGGGGTACTGTTGGGATAACGCGGCTTTTACCGCGTCAGGCCCCTCATGTCGCACACCTCGTGAACACCGTCGTCGTTCGACGGCAGGCAATGGTTTGTTATGCAACGCAATGGTTTAGCTTGGTTTGGCCTGGCAGACAATGGTTTATGCGGCGCCCGGCGGCGTCGCGGCATCTGGTTTATGGCATCAATGGTTTGTGCAACGGTTTATGCAACGCGCGTAAGGGGACATTCGGTGAACATATGGAACGGTCCGCCGGACACGGACAGCCCGGCGGACGTTAATTCGGGGATGGGACGGACACCCGCACCCCGTAACCAGGGAGGTATTATACCATGGCGCTTATAGTCAATCATAACATTCCCGCGCTTCAATCTTACAATGCGGTGAACTCGACCAGCAACGCGCTTCAGAAATCCATCCAGAAGCTCTCGACCGGGCTTCGCATCAACTCCGCCGCCGACGACGCGGCAGGGCTGGCGATTTCCGAGAAGATGCGCGCACAGGTTCGCGGTCTGGACCGCGCCGTCGCCAACTCGCAGGACGGCATCTCCATGATCCAGACGGCGGAGGGCGCGCTCAACGAGGTCCACAGCATTCTGCAGAGGATGCGGGAGCTTTCCGTGCAGGCGGCCAACGACACCCTCACCCAGCAGGACCGCGGCTACATTCAGGACGAGGTCAACCAGCTTCGCGAGGAGATCACCCGCATCGGCAACACCACGCAGTTCAACAAAAAGAAGCTGCTCGACGGCTCCGCGGCGGCGCTCTGGTCCAGCGACAAAATGACGACCAGAGCCATCATCAACGGCGGCCTGCGCCAGATCGACGCCTTCGGCCAGAAGGCCTCCATCGAGGGCAACTACAAGATCAGCATCA
>JAISSA010000142.1 GCA_031273365.1 Synergistaceae bacterium | reverse complement strand
ATCTCAAGGGCTTTCACCTTGAGCTGCATACCGATTACCCGGTATGGAGGGCTTTTATAGACGTTTTAGATAGCTATTACAATGAAAACTTAGCTATCCGATGACTATATTGTTACCCTTTTTCTTCGAGAGCATCGGGAGCAGAACCTGACCTGTGACGTTGCGCGCGCCCCCCAGGTTCGTCTGAAAAACCTCGTTCCACTGCTCGTCGCTCATCATCATGAACAGCGCCGACCGGCTTATGCCCGCGTTGTTGACGAGAGCATCCACGCCGTCGAGGCGCTTTACGACGTCCGCCGTCACCTCTTTGACCGCCCCCGCGTCGCGTATGTCCAGGCGATACGTCGTCAGGCGGTCGCCGAACTCTCCATCCTTCAGGTCCGACAGGCCGTCTTCGGAGGTGTTCCAGGTAGCCGCGACCTCAGCGCCTCCGGCCAGGCACGCCTTTACGACCGCGAGGCCTATTCCTCTGGAACCTCCCGTGACCAGAACCTTTTTTTTACTCAGCAGCCCCAAAATCTCCATTCCTTTAATCTCCATCTCCTTAATTTCCATCTCCTCAGGCAGTTTTGCCGGCGCAGGTCAGCTTTCCCTTCGCCACGATCCTGCCGTCGGAGGTGGCGTTACACCGCGCACGGACGAACCCGGCGCCCTCCGCGTCGACAAGGGCCTCGGCCAGAAGGCGCGCGCCGACGGAGACCTCCGAGAGAAATTTGACCTCCTCGACTTTGGCCAGCCGAAGTTTTACGTTTTGCAACCCCCTGTGCTGAATCCGTTCAGGCTCCGCCGGTTCCTCTTCCGGTTCTTCTCCCAATGCTTCTTTTCCGCAGAGGAGGAACGCGCAAACCTGCGCCATCATTTCAATAATCAGCACGCCCGGGAAAACGGGCACGCCCGGGAAATGTCCGGCGCACCAGAATTCGTCGCCGACGACGTCCCTGTAACCGAGCGCCCTTCGTCCATACTCCAGCTCCAGGATCCCGTCGACCATAAGCATGGCCCCCCGGTGCGGAAGCATTTTCATTACGCCGTCTTTGTCGAGAATCATGATCGGATGCACCTTTCCGCGAATCTTGAACATATTTGACTCCACACTGTCGATGAGCTATTATAACCCGGTATCCTGAAAATCAGGTTGTACTTTATTTGATATTTGAAGCGCTGCTCCGGTTTCAGGGGAGCTGATGACGAGTTGTAAGCGTTCAGGCTCCACATCGCCCACCCGGGCGAAAGCTGGCGCAATACTTCGGAGGTTTTTATTTGTCCAGGAACAGGGGGAGCTCTGAAAAAATCAAGGTGTCCATCATCGACGACAGCCCCATTTTCAGGAGGGGACTGTTCTGCGTTCTCGGGGAGATGGTGGAGTTCGACATCGTCGCCTGTCTGGAGTCCTTTTCCGACGTGGAGGAGAGGTGTTTGCCCGACGTCTTTCTGATCCATCTCGCCACGCGTAAGATCGACGAGCAGACTCAGCACATAAAAAAGATCAGAAAGAACAGCCCGCATGTCCGCATTCTCCTCATTTCGGAGTACTCCGACGCGGACTACCTCATGAAGGTCATGGAGTCGGGGTGCGACGGCTACGTGCAGCAGAACGTCTCCGAGGAGGTGCTGAGGCGAGTGATCCTCAATCTCAATTCCGGCAGCTGCGTTTTCGATCGCCGCATCATCGACAAATTTATCGACATCCTCAGCGGCGATGCCCAAATGTCGCAACTCAGCCAGCGCGAAGTCGCAATAATCGAGTTGATAGCGGAGGGGCGCAGCAACGAGGAAATCGCGTTGGAGATCGGCCTGTCGACAGGTACGATAAAAAACGCCGTTTCCAATATGCTGCAGCACTATCGTTTCAAAAAAAGGGCGCAGCTGACCAGTCTGTTGCCCCATATCTGACGCGGACGCCGGGCTCTGCCTCATTCCCTGAATGCATTGCAAATGCCGCCGGCGATGTTACAATTCTCAGGTAAAAAAGTCATGAAAACGAGTCGCGAAAAGGAGAAAGGTCCGGATGGAGATAAACGTGAACAGAGATGGCGACGTCATTGCGGTAGCGCTTGCTGGGAAGCTTGACACGGCGACGGCCCCGTCGCTGCAGCGGGCTATGGAGGAAATTCTGTCCGGCGGGGGCGCCATGAACGTGAGCGTGGATTTCTCGGCGATCGAGTTCGTGAGCAGCGCCGGACTGAGGGTGCTGTTGCTCTCCATGAAAAAGATTGCCGCCGTGAAAGGATCGCTGGTGCTGAAAAATATGCGCGATCCCGTAAAAGAGGTCTTCGACATGACGGGCTTCTCAGCGATTTTGAAGATCGTCTGAGGGGCGCTTTGAAAAAACCGAAGGGGCCGACCCTTTCTCCCCTTCAGGGTCTTCAGGGTCGGCCGGGTGCGGGTCGCGGGGGAGGGGAAGAATGGGGAGACCCTCCCGATCTTTGCCTGAAGTGACTGGTGGTCATGATTCACAATAATTCCTGATCATGAAAAGCTCCCTGCAGAGAGTTATGGCTGCGACGCCGCCCGAGACGCGCGCAAGGTCGCTTTCCGAAAGCTCCATCAGGGCGACGAGCGCATTTTTCAGCTCCGCCTGAGTGAAGCTGTATCCGGCGCTTTTGGCCACCCTGAGAAGCTCGTCCCTGGATTGAACCTCGTCCAGCATCATGGCAAACCCTCTGTCCGTCCTGATGCGTTCTATAAATGCCCTGGCTGGACTTTGCGAGATTGTTAAATTCTGCGACATATTTTGCGTCAACACCTTTCCGATCTTTTATCCTCTTTTATCCCCTTTTATTCTCTTTTATTCTGTATGCCCGATGCTGCCGGCCTATCATAAGGCACAGGGCTGAAATTGAAAAGTACCCCGGCATCCGTCAGGCCCCATACGTTAAAAATGGCATAGACGCTTTCGAAAATTTAGTGACTTTCAGCCATGTCAAAAAGCACTGTAAGGCACATAAAAACTATGCTAAAGTATCGACATGTAAATCCGGGGAATACCGGATTGAAAAAAACTTGAAGGAGGTTTTTCGATGGCACTGGGAGCGAAGGAACTTGCGGAGAAGTTGAAGGAAGACAAGGCGTTTGCGGAAAAGTACGCTAAACTCAGGAGTTTGGATGCTGTTCTGGAGCAGGCGAAGGCGGACGGATACTCCGTGTCGAAGGATGAGGCGCTGAGCTACATCAGCAAAGCCAAGGGCGGAGAGCTGTCTGAGGAAGATCTGGCCGCCGTCGCCGGCGGTTCGTCGAAGAACGAGAACCCCAGCACGATGCCGGATACGCTCAAAATAGGACTCGCTTGCATTTTTGACCTGTTGAAGTAACAGAGCCGCGGTTGTCCTGCTTACCTGCGAGACAGGCGTATTACTCGAATTTTTCGTTGCCATATTTTGCGTTATCATTTTAAAGGAGGTTTTTTAAATGGCACTGGGACCGAAGGAATTTCTGGAGAAACTGAAGAGCGATAAGGAGTTTGCGGAAAAGTACGCCAAAATCAAGAGCCTGGACGCCGTTCTGGTGCAGGCGAAGGCGGACGGGTACTCCGTGTCGAAGGAAGACGCGCTGGAGCACATCACCAAAGCCAAAGGCGGAGAGCTGAGCGAGACGGAGCTTGCCGCCGTGGCCGGCGGCAGCGCCAAAGATGACTTCCGCGATGGGTTCACGGCGACTATCGCGGATCTGATACGTTGCATCAGCAGCCTCGCCAGGAACGACGCGGGGTGCGTTAGCTAAAACCGCAAAACGACGTCGCGGGCGGAGGGTCTGTTTCGCGCCGAGCCGCGCGGGTCAGCCGGAGGTTCGCCGATTGTCTGTCCAGGCGCGCTGCTCCGCTCCCCTGAGTTTGCAGGATTGCGTTTATTTTTTGTCTGCGTTTTGTCTTTCTGAATCTGAAATGTTTTTTGCGACCTCCGCTTCGGCGACGAGAAAGTTTCGGTCGGCATCGAGCGGAGGCTTCGCTGTCTTCAGGGGCTTGAACGGATACTCAGGCAGATTGAATGAGACGACTGAGAGAGGAAAGCGTTGACGACGATGACCGACGAAAAAATGAGGGAACTCTCCATTGCGGGCATGACGCTCGACGAACGCCTTGCCTGCGGAACGAGCGAGACGCCTGACGAGATTTACAGGCTGTGGATGAAAAAATCGTCGGGCGACGACGAGGCGATTTTCGAGCGCAGGCTGGCCCTTCAGGGGCTGACGATGGAGCAGGCGCCGTTTCTCTTCGGCGCGCCCTCCGTCTCCAACGTCGCCCCCTGGGTCGAGGAGATTCAAAAAATCGTTTCGCCTCTGCCGACGACGCGGGACGAAATACTGCCGCGGCTGAAATACAACCCCTTTAAACAGGAGCCGCATCTGCCCGTATTTTTCTCCTGCTTCGCGCCTCTGTTGCTCCGCATGGAGGAGCGGCTGGAGGGGGCGTTCGCCGCGAGCGCCCTCGAAGACGCCGCCCGCGTCGACGTCATGGCGGGCGGCCTCAGGGGAATTTGCCTGCTTTTCGATCAGTTTATCATCGAGGCCCTGAACGACATGTCCCCCGCTTTCCTGCCCATGCCCTTTTCGGCGCTGGAGGAATATTGCGAACCCTTCAGCTCCGACATGCTCGCCGGGGGCCTGGAGAGGGCGTTTGTCCGGTATCCCTCTCTGGGCCGGGCGACGGTCGGGTACATCGACGCTTATGTGAACTACGTCAAGGAGTTCCTGACGCATTTTACCCGCGACATGGAAGAGATTCGGGAAAAATTCGGGGCCGCGGGAAACATTGCGCGCCTCAGCCTGTCGTGCGGCGACACCCACAACGGCGGCCGGTTCGTGGTGATCGCGGAGTTTTCGAACGGGGTCAGGGTCGTCTACAAGCCGGACGACGCGAAGCTCGACGTCGCCTTCGCCCGCTTTCTCGAATACCTCTCGGAGGCCGGCGCGCTGGATGCGATGAAGACCCCCCAGATTCTGTCGCGCGAGTCGTACAGTTACAAGGAATTTGTTCCCCGCGCGCCGCTGCCGGACAGGGACTCGGCCCGGAGGTTTTATCGGAGGGCGGGGCAGCTTCTCTGTCTGGTCGGCGTGATCGGAGGCACCGATCTGCACTGCGAGAACGTCGTCGCGTACGGAGAGTACCCCGTTCCGGTGGACCTGGAGACGATTTTGAGGCCAGCCGTGCAGGATTTCGTCGAAAACGAGAAGCCCGCGAGCTTCGACCTGGCGACCCGGGAATCGATCCTGGGTTCTCTTTTGCTCTTCACCCGGTTTGGCGATCAGGCCTGGGAGGACGCGGGAGGCATCGCGATCGCGAAATCGGACAGGAACAACGCTCCCTTCTTCGAGGACGGCCGGGAAATCGACAGGGCCGACATCGAAGAGGGACTGATCGAGGGATTCGAGCGCGCCTGGCGGGGAATCGCGGAGCGCAAAGGGGAAATCGCGGAGAAACTGTCGCTTTTCTCCGACTGTCGGGTGCGCGTTCTGCTCCGCGCGACGCAGACCTACACGAACATGCTGGCTCACGTTTTGCGGCCCGGCTACCTTGAGGACGGGCTGACCCGCAGCTTCGAGGTCGAAAGGCTCTTCACCGCCTTCAGCCCCTGCACCGACCCCGAAATGCTTCGGAAGCTGTTCGCCGTCTACCGGGCGGAATATCATGCCCTTTTGTCGGGCGACATCCCCATCTTTTACGTCGGGGCATCCGACCGCCGCATCGGTACGGCGGAGGGCGTCCTTTGCGACGGCTACATCGGACTCTCGCCCATCGAGCGCGCGGAAGGAAGAATTTCGAAGATGGACGCAGAGGGGCAGATGGCCCTCCAGACGAGGCTGATACGGAGGGAGCTGGCCCACAGGTGGCTGTACGATAAAAAATCGCCGCCGCACGCATACCCCTTTTCTCTGCCTCTCGACGAGGCCCCGCGGCTTGCCCCCGCGCAGTTTCTCGATGAAGCGAACGCGGTCTTCGAGGAAATCCTGAACGACGCCGTGACGATCGACGGAGTCAGAACGTGGCTCGGCCGCAAGGTCATCGACCCGGGCACGCCGAGGGAATATCTGGAGACCCGGCCCGTCGACGGAAGCCTTTACGACGGCCTGTCGGGGCTGGCCGTCTTCGCGGGGGCGCTTTGCCTCGCCACAGGGGACCGGGGAGCCCTTGCCGAAGAGCTGTTCGCGGGCGCTCTCGACGATTTTACGACCGCCGGAGAAACGCCGGTGGGGGCGACCCATGGCGCGGGCGCTCTGCTCATGGCCTCCGCGTTCCTGGCGGACTGCCTCGGCAGGCCGGAGATTCGCCGGAGGGCGGAGCATCTCGCGGCGGTGGACGCGATCGATTTCGAAGGGGTCGTCGGGACCGACTACATGTACGGAATCGCCGGGTACATCGTCGCTGCGGACCGCTTCGGCGCGGAGACGGAGGTCCTGAGGCGCGCGGCGGACCGCCTCATGGCCCTGCGGGAGGAGTGCGACGGGTTCGGAGTCTGGAGGAACGCGACTGCGGACCGCCCTCTGATCGGGCTGGGACACGGGCAGAGCGGGCGCGCCCTCGCCCTGAAAAAAGCGTATGACCGCACGGGGGACGGGAAATACCTGACCGCCGCCGAAGACGCGCTGGCCTTCGAGAGGCGCTGGTACTCTCCCGGACGGGGCTGGCCCGATTTTCGCGCGTCTGATTTTTGCCCGGAAGATGGACCGGAAGACGGACCGGACGTCGGCGCGATGTGCGGGTTCTGCTCCGGCGCGCCCGGGCTGGGCGCGGCCAGGCTGGACATGCTGGGCCTGTCGGAGGACAGAGACGCCCCCTTGCTCCTGGATATCGAAAACGCCGTACAAAACACGAAAAGTTTCGCCACATCCCCGAGAGATACGCTCTGCTGCGGCAACATGAGCCGCGTGGATTTTCTCCTCAGCGCCGGATGGGAGATGAACCGGAAGGACTGGGTCGAAGAGGCCGAAAAACGCCTTTGTTGGGTCGTCGCGAGGAAAAGACACTACGGGCATTACATCCTGGACACGCGGGTCAGGATCATGGACGTCGGGCTCTTCTCCGGGCTTGCCGGCATCGGATACGAGCTGCTGCGGGCGGCTCGCGGCGCGCGGGGCGGCCTGCCCCGAATTTTTTAGTTTTTTAGTCCTTTAATTTATTTACCTGCGGCGCGCTGCATTCAGGATGGTGCATTGAGAATGGGAGATCTGTATAATAATGACGCGACAGATAAGCAGATGAAGATCAGGCCTGTTTCTCCCGTGGAATTCGATCTTTTCTACGGCGACCTGCAGGATAAAAACCGCAGGGACGCCTATCTGGCGAGCTGCAGCGCCCCCTGCGACGCGATTCTGTCCGCTTTTCTCCGGGACGCGCCGGCGGGATACGCGGTCTGCAGGGTGGAGAAGAGGACCGGAGGAATCCGGCTCAGCGTCCAGGCGATGTTCGTGCGTGAGGAATGCCGGCGTCGCGGCGTCGCGAAGGCGCTGCTGGCGGAGGCGGAAAACCTGTGCCGGGCGTCGGAGACGGGAGTCGGGCTCGTAAAATTGTGTTTGATGGAAGGATCGGGGAGCTTCAGCTCAGGCAGCGAGTTTTTGCTGGCAAACGG
>JAISSA010000106.1 GCA_031273365.1 Synergistaceae bacterium | reverse complement strand
GCTGTCCGAGCCTGGGGACACGTCCCCTCTGCCCCTCTGAGCTTCAATCTGCCAAATCGCCTGAGGTGTTGACGATGATGTAAACCCGGTCGTCCGAAAACGCCATGTTGTACTGCTCTCTCGCCAGGTGGATGATGCCCTCCTCAGTCTGGTAGAAATTGATCTTCTCCCTGTATTCCTTCACGCTTCGCTCCTTTTCGGCCAGCCTGACGGCACCCTCGTTCAGGGCTTCATGCAGGTGGAAGATTCTGCGAAGCTCGCGAAAATAGACCGTGCCCGCAATGAAAACGACCAAAAGGGTGATCGCGGCTGCAATGGTCCAGCGCAGGCTCGGCATGGCGGCTACATTTTTTCCGGCGCGGAGACGCCCAGAAGCGCGAGACAGCGACTCAGGACGATCCGCACGCCCTCCGCGACCATGAGACGTGCGGCCTCGACCTCGGGCGCTTCTCCCAGAATGCGATTCGTGTTGTAAAAGGAGTGGAAGCACCCCGCCAGGTTATAGGCGTAAGTCGTGATCGCGTGAGGAGCCAGCTCCACCGACGCGTTTTCGATCTCCTGCGGAAAGAGAGCCAGACAGCTCACCACTTTGCGCGTCTCCTCTCCGTCCAGCGCGTCTTCCGAAACGTCGGGATTCAGGCCGCTTGCCGGCGACTTCCCGCGCTCCTGCCGTTCCCGCATGATGCTGCAAATACGCGCGTGCGCGTACTGAACGTAGTAGACCGGGTTGTCGTTGCTCTGACGCCTGGCCAGCTCCAGGTCGAAATCGAGCTGGCTGTCGCTGCGCCGCATCAGGAAGAAGTAGCGGGTGGCGTCCACGCCCACCTCGTTCACGACGTCGCGCAGCGTGATAAACTGCCCGGAGCGCGTGGACATCGGAACCTGCACGCCGTTACGGACCAGGTTGACGAACTGAATCAGCAGGACGTCCAGATCGTCCGGAGCCCTTCCGATGGCCTCGATGCCCGCCTTCATGCGCGGAACGTAGCCATGGTGGTCGGCGCCCCATATATCGATCACCCGGTCGAAGCCCCGGTCGAATTTGTCCCTGTGGTACGCGATGTCCGACGCGAAGTAGGTCGGGACCCCATTGGCGCGGATCAGAACGCGGTCTTTTTCGTCCTCGAAGTCCGAGGATTTGAACCAGAGCGCGCCGTCGGCCTCGAACGCGTAGCCGCGTTTCTTCAGGTGATCCATCGCCTGCGGCACCAGGTTGCGGGCGTAGAGGCTGCTTTCGGAGAACCACACGTCGAAGCTGACCCCGAAGTTCGCGAGGATCGCTTTAATGTCGTCGAGAATCACGTCGCCCGCAAAACGCCGGAACCAGGGAAGGCTTTCGGAGGGAGGCATGGACAGAAAGCGCTCGCCCTCCGCGCTGATCACGGACCTCGCCAGGTCGTAGATGTAGTCCCCCTTGTAACCGTCGCCGGGGAAGGGGGCCGCGTCCGGCCTTCCAAGGAGCTCGAAGTAGCGCGCCTGCGTCGAGTTCCCCAGAATTTCCATCTGAAGACCCGCGTCGTTGATGTAGTATTCCCGCTCGACCTTCCAGCCGGTAAAGGTCAGAAGGTTTGCCAGGACGTCGCCGACGGCGGCGCCGCGCCCGTGTCCGATATGCAGCGGCCCGGTCGGATTGGCGCTGACGAACTCCACCTGCACCCGGCGTCCCCCCCCGATGTCGGAGGAGCCGTAAGCGTCTCCGCACTTCAAAACGTCCGCGAGAACGCTGTGCAGCCATTTTTTCGAGAGGAAAAAGTTGATGAAGCCCGGTCCCGCGATCTCGATTTTCTCGATCAGGCCGCCGCCTCCCGTTTCTTTCTCTTTTTCTTTCTCTTTTTCTCTTTCGCTTTCCAGCTTCGCCACGATCCGGGCCGCCAGCTCACGGGGCGAGGTCCCGAAGATTTTGGACAGCTGCAGGGCCGCACTGGTCGCGCGGTCTCCCTGTCCCTCGTGTTTGGGACGTTCGATCTCGAAGGACACGGCGTCGGGGAGGAGCCTGTCCTTTTCCGCCGCGGCGTCCCTGATCGCCTTCGATAAAATTTTCTTCAGATAATCTTCGATGGAACTCCCCTTATTGCACACGCGAACCCCTCCAAAGTGTAGACATAGAGTGTAAGTAAACGTGGAGGCCCGCCTGGTCTCCTGAGCCTGAACGCTTACTGTTTTGTCGATTTCAACTGCACGGGAAGGCTTCTGGTCATGAACAGCCGCCATCCCTGGAGCGCGCTGTTGAGGTTCGCCCCCGTTTCCTCCGCGATCGCGGCCGTCGCGACGGTCATATGCGCCTCCGCCGTCAGAGTCCTTTTCCTGTTCAGCTTATAGGACTCCGTGTACTTTATTTTGCCCATATTGCGGTCCGTGGGAGTGGGCAGCATGACGTTCTCCGTCGAGGAGGGCAGAGTCAGCGTAATTTTCACGTCCATGAGAAAAGGAAAGCGCAGAGCGTAAGGCCATGGGCCTCTGCTCAGGCCCTCGAACCAGTTCGGGATCAGCGCGGGCAGGAAGACCAGAATATTGCTTCCGCTACCGCTTCCGCCAATCCCCCGGATCGCCTGCGTCCCCGCGAGGGTGATGAGGAGTTCGCTTTCGGCGTCCCGGTCGCGCAGGTCCACCCCGCTGTAACGTGGAGGCTGAGGGAACAGAGCGGCTATCAGGGGCGCGGGATCTCCGCCGGAAAGGGGGATCAGGAGGCGCCTCCAGGCGTTGCGGGCCTGCAGGCGAATGACGCCGCTCAGGATGCCCTCTTCGCTGAGGGTCAGGTCGAAGACGGCGGAGAGGCGATTTTCAGCCGCGCCGGACTCGGGAACCCTGCGTTCTTCGATTTTGCCGTCCGCAACGGGAGCGTAGAGCGTCTGCCCCTGAAGCAGAAGCGGCTTCTCCCCGAGGACCGGCCGATACTCCATGTCGCAGTAAAAAGGCTCCTTTTTCCGGTCCGGCGCGGAAATCGCCAGAACCGGGGCGACGGCCATGGAGTCGCAGACCGGCTGATTTTCTTCGGGTTGCCACGCCATGCGCCAGAGGAGGCGGACGTCCACCCCCGCCTCTTTCAGCCCGTTGTACGCAAGCAGAAGCTTTTCCCTCTTCGTCCAGGGCGGTCGATTCGGAATTTCCCGCTCTCCGCCGTCCCGGAGCGTCAGCTCCGGCTGGTCGTACATCCAGCGCAGAAAGCTTTCGACGCGTCCGGCGTCGGGTCGCGTTCCCCGAAAATTCTGAACATCCCGGGTGACGGAGGGAATCGCGACGGAGGAAAGAGTCCTGAGAACGCGGGCGGCGGCGGCTTTGCCTTCTCTCGCTCCGAAGGCGACGTAGCGGCGGCTTCCGGCCCGCGGGGTCGCCCGCGCCTCCGCCGCGACGTTGATGATCTGCCATTCGCAGACCCTGCGCCCGTCCACTTCCCTCTCCCCGGGCCGCACCTCCGGACTGGACCTGGTGTAAAGCGGATGTCCGGCCGGCACCATGACGCCGATAAGCTGTTCCCAGACGGGAAGAGACTCGCTTGTCCAGACGAGGTCGTCGACGGTCAGGCGATGGGGAAAGCGTTCCCTCCAGGAGACGACCAGAATGAACTCGTCGGGCAGGTCCGAAAAGACGGCGGTGCGCACCGCGTCCTCTTCGGAGATCGCCCGGGCGTCCATGATTTTTGCGGCGCTGCCGGGAGAGTAGACCGACGCTTCCAGAATTTCGGCCTCTCCCCCCGGAGGCACGGGGATATTCCACACGAGCCACCGGGGATCCAGTCCCCTGCGGCCCAACAGAATCCACTGGCTTCTGCGCTCCATTCCTCCCTCGGGCGCGAGGCTGTAGTTCAGTTTTTTCAGCCAGATCACCCCGTGGGTTCCCGGGTACGTCGAAAAGTCGGGATTCATCTGGATCATCGTCCGGATGTCGAAGCTGAAGTCGAAGCTTTCCAGCCTGTCCTCGTCGTCCTTGTCCCACGGGTCTTCGTCGACGGCGGCGGCGAAGGAGACCGTACAAAAGAAGGCTGTACAAAAGAACATCATGGCCGGAAGAACCGCTGCGAACAGCAAAACGGCGAGCGCAATCGCGCGCTTCGGCACAATGGGCTTCATCATTCTATTCCCTCCCGGCAGCTCATACGTTTTTGCCGCAACAGTGCTTGTATTTTTTCCCGCTTCCGCAGGGGCATGGGTCGTTACGGCCCACCTTCACGCCCCTTCTCACGGGTTCAGGTTTGCCCTCGCCGGCTTCCGCGGGGGCGAACGCGCCGGGTATCCGAAAATCCCGGCTTTCGGAGAGTTTTCTCTCGCGGCGCGTCGTCCCCTCCGAGATGACGCGTACCCTGAAGAACTGCTCGGCAAAGGACTCCCGCACTCTTTGCATCATATCCTGAAACAGATTATACGACTCGAACTGATATTCCAGCAGCGGGTCTTTCTGACCGATCGCGCGAAGTCCGATGCCCCGCCGCAGTTCGTCCATGGCCAGAAGGTGGTCCCGCCAGGCGTCGTCCAGCGTGTTCAGGATGACGTAGCGCACCAGTCCTCCGGCGACCTCCGGCGTGAGGTCGTTTATTTTCGCGAGGTAGCGGGCCTCCATTTCCGCGACGAGCTCTTCCCGAACGAGCTCCATGCCGACGCGGCTGTCCAGTTTCGAGACCATCCCGTCGCTGCCGGGACCGAATATGCCCCTTATGCGGGACGAGGCGCGCTCCGGATCGGGCTCTCCGTCCTCGGGGAAGTAGCGGTCCAGAATTTCCTCGACGACTCCGTGGATGACGCCCCACCCGTAGTCCGGAATATCCTCCTCGTTCAGGATCGTGTGCCTTTCGGAATAAACGGCCTCGCGCTGGAGGTTCATGACGTTATCGTAGGCCAGAAGCTGTTTTCTGATATCGAAGTGCATCTGCTCGACCTTGTGCTGTGAGGACTCTATCACCCTCGAAAGCATGGAGGACTCGATGGCCTCTCCGTCGGCCATGCCCAGTTTCTCCATGATCCCCTGAATTTTCTCCGAGCCGAAAAGACGAAGCAGGTCGTCCTCGAGCGACAGGTAAAAGCGGCTTCTGCCGGGATCGCCCTGACGTCCGGCGCGTCCGCGGAGCTGGTTGTCGATGCGCCGCGCCTCATGCCGCTCCGTACCGACGATGGCAAGGCCGCCCAGGCTCGTGACCTGATCGTGTTCTTCCTGACATCGGGCGCGGAAGTGCGAGAGGTGCGTCTCATAGGCCCTCCGAATCTGCGAAAAGACGTCGTTCAAAAACGCGGGCCAGACGCCCTCGGCCTCCGGGCTCAGACGCCGGTCGCGCAGGTAGTTTTGGGTCAGGTCCTCGGGCAGCGCGTTCGTGTACTGCACGAAATAGTTATAGACGTCGTCCTGCGCGATGGCTTTGACCCGCCATTCGATCGAGGGGCGTTCCGCCAGAAGCTTTTCCTTCGCCAGAAACTCCGGATTGCCCCCCAGCATGATGTCCGTTCCGCGTCCCGCCATGTTTGTCGCCACGGTGACGGCCCCGAGGTGCCCGGCCTGCGCCACGATCCACGCTTCCTTTTCGTGGTGCTTGGCGTTCAGAACGTGATGCGGCACCCTGCGCGCCTTCAAAAGTTTGCTGATCCGTTCGGAGTTTTCGATGGAGGTCGTGCCCACCAGAACCGGCTGACCGCGTTCATTGGCCTCCTGAACCTCGTCGGCCACGGCGTTGAATTTTTCCAGCACCGTGCCGAAGATCACGTCGGGGTTGTCCTCCCGGATCATTTCCCTGTCCGTGGGGATCGTGACGACCTGCAGGCCGTAAATTTCCTTAAACTCCTCGGCCTCGGTCGCCGCCGTGCCCGTCATGCCCGCCAGCTTCCGGTACATGCGAAAGTAATTTTGCAGCGTGATCGTCGCGAGGGTCTGGCTTTCACGACCGACCCTGACGCGTTCCTTGGCCTCGATGGCCTGATGCAGCCCGTCGGAGTAGCGCCTGCCGACCATCAGGCGTCCGGTGAACTCGTCGACGATCACGATCTCGCCGTTGTTGACCACGTAGTCCACATCGCGCTGGAAAAGGCGGTGGGCCTTCACGGCCTGGACGATGCGGTGCGCCAGCTCGGATTTGGCGGCGTCGGAAAAGAGGTCGGGCATCTTCATCAGGTTTTCGCACTTTGCGATGCCCTCCTCCGTGACGGCGATGTTGCGCTCCTTTTCGTCCTTTTCGTAGTCGACGCCCTCTTTGAGCTGACGGGCCACGCCGTCGGCCCTCACGTAAATTTCGACGTTGTCGTCCGACGGACCCGAGATGATGAGGGGCGTCCGCGCCTCGTCGATCAGAATGGAGTCCACCTCGTCGACGATGCAGAAGGAATGAGAACGCTGGACCCTCTGGTCCCTGTGCATGACCATGTTGTCGCGCAGGTAGTCGAAGCCGAACTCGCTGTTCGTGCCGTAGGTGACGTCCGCCCCGTACGCCGCGCCGCGCTCCTCCGGCGGCATGGAGGGGTAGATGACGCCGACGGACAGCCCCAGAAAATTGTAGATCGGCCCCATCCAGGCCGCGTCGCGCTTCGCCAGGTAGTCGTTGACCGTGATCAGATGAACGCCTTCCCCGGACAGGGCGTTCAGCACGACCGCCAGCGTCGCGACGAGCGTCTTTCCCTCGCCCGTCCGCATCTCCGCGATGCGTCCATTATGCAGGGTCATGCCTCCAATCAGCTGCACGTCGTAATGCCGCAGCCCGATTGTCCGCTTCGACGCCTCCCGGACGACCGCGAAGGTCTCCGGCAGCAGGTCGTCGAGGGGCTCGCCCGCCACGGCGCGTTCCTTCAGCCGCGTGCCGAAAGCGCGCAGGTCCTCGTCCCTCATGCCCTCCATTTCGGAGGCGAAGGAGTTCACGACCTCGATGACCTCGCGATATTTATTCAGCGCCCGTTCGTTGGGGTCGAGCCCCAGCATTTTCTTTATTCTGCTCCACATGTTCTTCACCTCAAAATAACGGAGTTGTCTACAGGCAACTCATTATAAACGATTCATTATAACGCGGGTTTTGTGTAAACGTTCAAACTCAGGGGCCCTCTGGCCCCCTGAAGCCCCTGTTTGAAACTCAGGGGGGCGGAGAGCCCCAATAACTCACAGGGACTTCCAGCTTTTGAATCCCTTGCCCAGGACCTCCGCGGCATCGCAGATGGAAACGAAGGCTTTGGGGTCCTTTTCCTGCAGGAATTTTTTGAGCTGCACCACGTGCCGCGGTTCCAGAAGAGAGATGAGCACGGGGCGCGGCTCTCCCGTATAGGCGCCTCTGCCCTCCAGCCGCGTCACGCCCTTGCCCCGCGAGGTTATGAACAGGGAGACCTCGTCGGGGATGCTCGTGATGATGAACGCCTGTTTGCGCCGTTCGAACTGACGGGTCACGTTGTCCAGAACGATCCCGAACACGTAGAGGCCGGCCGCGCCGTAGACCACGGATTCGAGGCCGACGACGCCAAGCGACAGAGCCAGGATGAAGATGTTGATGAAAATGGAAAACTGCCCCACCTCGATTCCATACCGGCGCCGCATGACCATCGCGATGATGTCGGTGCCGCCGGTCGAAGCTCCGACGTTGAAGATCATCCCTATGGAAAGCCCCTTCAGGACCCCCGTGATGAGCGTCGCCATAAATTTATCCTGGGGCAGGGGCAGGGGGATTTGGCGAAAAACGGGCATGAAGAGCGAGAAAACGATGATGGAGTAGAGGGTGAGGGCCAGAAACCGCGGGTGCAGGCTTCGTCTGCCCCACAGCAGCAGGAGCGCGTTGCCGATGATGATGACCCAGGTCGGGGAGATGCCGAAGATATAGTTGGACAGCACGGCCAAGCCCGACACTCCCATGTCGGGGAATCGATAGGGCAACGTAAAATTGATGACGGCGAAGGCAAACACGACGTTTCCCAGCGTCACCGCCAGCAGGGTCTTCCATTCCTCCTTCAGCCGCTTCAGCGCCGCGAAAAAATAATTTTCCAGAACCGACTTCAAAATAAAACACCTTTCTTTCTGACATTTTCTTTCTTAATAATTTATTATGCAATGTCAACAGGTTAAGCCAAAACTGCGGGGCTCTGCCCCCCGGAAAAAACCCCGCAGGGGACGAGTCCCCTGACCCCGTTAATTTTTTCTCTTTTTCTCTTAACCTGCGCCCCCCTGGGAGTACGAAACATGCCGCCTCTGAAAAACTGTTATAATTGACGATTGCGAGGACGTTCCGGGTGGAGTACGGAAGCAGGCGGATACGCAATCCTCAAAGCGTACATCATACAATAAAAATATCCGAAACAATCGTTGCCTGTGTAAAAACTTTCGTTTGATTCCCGGGCAGCAGTACGCAGCAAATACATACAGGGAGGAACAACATGACTGACATCAGCGCATCCGGCTATGACGCCGGAAGCATACAGGTTCTGGAGGGACTGACCGCCGTTCGCAAACGCCCCAGCATGTACATCGGCGACACCAGCAGCCGGGGGCTGCACCATCTGGTCTACGAGATCGTCGACAACTCGGTGGATGAGGCCATCGGAGGCTACTGCGACCGGATCGACGTCGTCATCCACGCGGACGAAAGCATATCGGTCCGGGACAATGGGCGAGGCATTCCCACGGATCCGCATCCATTCAACGGGCGGCCCACCAGCGAGGTCGTTCTGACGGTGCTGCACGCCGGAGGCAAGTTCGACGGGAGAGCTTACAAGGTCTCGGGAGGCCTGCACGGGGTCGGCGTTTCCGTGGTCAACGCCCTGTCCGAGTGGCTGGAGGTGACGATCGCGAGAGACGGTTTCGAATGCTCCCAGCGCTTCGAGCGCGGGATCCCCGTCACGGAGCTGTCCGCGCCCGTTCCCGCGGACTGGAGGGGGACGGAAATTCACTACATGCCCGACGCCACGATATTCGAGGAGATCAGACACTCCCTGGATACGCTGAAAAGCCGTTTGCGGGAGCTGGCTTTTCTGACCCCCGGGCTGCATATTTCCATCGACGACCGACGCAGCGGCGAGAGAAAGGATTACCGTTTCGAGGGAGGCATAAAGGCCTTCGTCGAGTACCTCGACCGGGGCAAAACCGCGCTTTTTCCGAACCCGGTCATCCTGTCCGGAGAAAGGGACGGCATTACCGTGGATGTCGGGTTTCAGTACAACGACACCTACCTGGAGCGCATTTTTTCCTTTGCCAATCTCATTCACACCATCGAGGGAGGAACGCACGTCTCGGGGCTGCGCACCGCCATGACCCGCGCCATCAACGAGGTCGCGCGCAGCAACAAAATTCTGAAGGACAAGGACGACAACCTGTCGGGCGACGACCTCAAGGAAGGGCTGACCTGCGTCGTGTCCGTCAAACTGGGCAATCCGCAGTTCGAGGGACAGACGAAGACCAGGCTGGGCAACAGCGAGGTCCGGGGAGTCGTGGACTCTTTTATATATGAAGGACTTCTGGCGTGGTTCGAGGATAACCCGGAGGCGATAAAACCCATCGTGGAAAAAGCCATCAGGGCCCGTCAGGCGAGAGACGCGGCCAAGCGCGCCCGGGAGCTCGTCCGCAAGGGGACCATGTCGGGGATGAGCCTGCCGGGCAAGCTGGCGGACTGTTCCTCCCGCACGCCCGAAAACACGGAACTCTACATCGTGGAGGGAGACAGCGCCGGCGGCAGCGCAAAACAGGGGCGCGACCGCTCGTTTCAGGCCATTCTGGCCCTGAGAGGCAAAATTCTGAACGTGGAGAAGGCGCGTCTCGACAAAATGCTGGGCAACAACGAGATACGAACGATCATTCAGGCCCTGGGCTGCGGGATCGGGAACGAATTCGACGCGGGAAAGCTGCGCTACCACAAAATCATCATCATGACGGACGCCGACGTCGACGGGGCGCACATCAGCACGCTGCTCCTGACGTTCTTTTACCGCCACATGCCCGAGCTGATCAGCAGCGGGCATCTTTATCTGGCGCAGCCCCCGCTCTTCAGGGTACAGAAGGGCAAGCAGGTCAACTACTGCTACACGGAAAAGGAGCTGCGGCAGTACGTGGACGCCGTCGGCGACGCCAAAGCGGGCGTACAGCGTTACAAAGGCCTTGGGGAGATGAATCCCTCCCAGCTCTGGGAGACCACGATGGACCCCGCAAACAGGGTGCTGAAGCGCATCGAGATCGACGACGACGTTCTGGCCGACGAATATTTCGACATACTGATGGGAGATAAGGTGGAACCACGGCGCGATTTTATCACCTCCAATGCCCATGAAGTACGCAATTTGGATATATAAATTTGAAAAGATCTCTATATAATGAAAAATACAGGCGGGATTTTCTGTATTTTCCGGGAAAAAACAGGTGATCATCGCCCTTTATTGTTGAGTCACAGTAACGTGGAGGAGGAGTGTTATGAATTTATCTGCCGAAGAAATGAGGAAGAAAGTCCTTGAAATCCTGGCTCCGTGGCGAGATCGCAGGGGGGGGCTGATTCCTGTGTTGCAGGCTTTGCAGGGGCTGATGGGATACGTCGCCGAGCCTGCCGTGCGTATCGTGTCCGAGGAACTGAAGATTCCGATGTCGGAAATTTACGGCGTGGCGACGTTTTACGCGCAGTTTCACCTGACTCCGAGGGGACGTCACGTGATCAGGGTCTGTCGCGGGACGGCCTGCCACGTGCGGGGCAGCCTTAAAATACTGGACGCGGTGAAGGAGCAGACGGGTTGCGCCGAAAACGCGACCACGGAGGACCTTCAGTTCTCGCTCGAGCCCGTCGCGTGTCTCGGAGCGTGCGGACTGGCGCCCGTCATGCTGGTCGACGATCAAACCTTTGGGCGGCTGACGCCCGATGGAGTAAGCGCTATTTTGGCTCAGTTCGTCTGATGGGGGTGTCGGACGGAGCTTTTTCGCGAAAAATGAGCCTGAAATTATAAAGAGCCTGATTGAACTGGAAGGAGGGGGATTAATGCCGATTTATCGTGCGCACGTACTGGTCTGCAACGGGACGGGATGTGCGTCCAATCACGCCGGAGCCGTCACCGGGAAAATAAAAAGCGAACTTGAACGGCAGCACCTCGCGGACGAGGTTTTGATCGTCCCGACGGGCTGTCATGGCATGTGTGAAATGGGACCCGTCGTGGTCGTCTATCCGGAGGGCACGTTTTACTGCCGGGTCACGGAGGAGGACGTTCCAAAACTCGTCGAGGAGCATCTCCTGAAGGGACGCCCCCTGGAATCCCTGATGTATAAGGGGAAGGAGACCGTCGCGGTCCCGCACTACAGGGACATTCCCTTTTACGGCAAGCAAAATCGCATCGCCCTTCAGAACTGCGGTTACATCAACCCGGAGAACATCGAGGAATATATAAGCAGAGACGGCTATGTGGGGCTGGCCAGAGCCCTTGGCGGGATGACCCCTCAGCAGGTCATCGACGAGGTCAAAAAATCGGGGCTGCGTGGCCGCGGAGGCGGCGGTTTCCCGACGGGAACCAAGTGGAGCTTCTGCGCGTCCTCGCCGGGCCCTGAAAAGTACGTCATCTGCAACGCGGACGAGGGAGACCCCGGAGCGTTCATGGACCGCTCCATTCTCGAGGGCGACCCTCACGCGGTGATCGAGGGAATGACCATCGGCGCTTACGCGATGGGCGCGAACGAGGGGTACGTTTACTGTCGCGCGGAGTATCCTCTGGCGATCATTCGCCTCCGTCAGGCCATCGAAAAGGCCGAAGAATACGGGCTGCTGGGGGAAAACATCTTCAATTCCGGCTTCGGCTTCAACCTGCACATCAAGGAAGGGGCGGGGGCCTTCGTCTGCGGAGAGGAGACGGCGCTGATGGCGTCGATCGAGGGACAGCGGGGGATGCCCCGCCCGAGACCCCCTTTCCCCGCCGTCTCCGGGCTCTGGGCAAAACCCAGCAACATCAACAACGTCGAGACGTGGGCCAACGTCCCCCAGATTCTCTCCAGGGGCGGGGACTGGTACGCCGCCATGGGGACGGAAAAATCCAGAGGGACCAAGGTTTTCGCCCTTACGGGCAAGGTAAGGCACACGGGGCTTGTGGAGGTCCCCATGGGGATCAGGCTTCGGGAGATTATCTACGACATCGGCGGCGGCATTCTGAACGATAAGGAATTCAAGGCCGTGCAGATCGGCGGCCCGAGCGGCGGATGTCTGACGCAGGAGCACCTCGACACGCCGATCACCTACGAATCTCTGCCTCCGCTGGGGGCCATCATGGGCTCCGGCGGGCTTGTCGTCATGGACGAGGAAAACTGCATGGTCGATATTGCCCGCTTCTTCCTCGAGTTCACCCAGAGGGAATCCTGCGGCAAGTGTACGCCCTGCCGGGAGGGAACGAAACAGATGTTGCTGCTGCTTGAAAAAATCTGTTCCGGTAAGGGCGAGATGAAGGACATCGACCTTCTGGAAGAGCTGGGCAACATGGTCAAAAACATGTCTCTCTGCGGGCTGGGGCAGACCGCGCCCAACCCCGTTCTGACCACGCTGCGTTACTTCCGGCACGAGTACGAGGCGCATATCAGAGAGCAGCGCTGTCCGGCGGGCGCCTGCCAGGCGCTGCTGTCCTTTACCATCAAACAGGATGCCTGCAAAAAGTGCGGACTGTGCGCGAAAAACTGCCCCGTTCACTGTATCCCCGGAAGCAGAACCGAGGGCTACGTGATCGATGCCGAAAAATGCATCAAATGCGGCACCTGCTTCACGAAGTGCCCGTTTAATGCCGTCCTTAAAGGGTAGAGGAGGGCGGATTTATGTCCAACAGTGAAATCAGGATGTTCATCGACGGAAAAGAGTGCGTGGGCTCGAGGGGAGACACCATTCTCGAGGTCGCAAAAAAGAACGACGTCACGTCTATCCCCACGCTGTGCTGGATGAAGGGCCTTTCCAGCATAGGCGCCTGCCGCATGTGCGTCGTGGAACCGGAGGGAAGCGGCCGTATGCTCACAGCCTGCACCTCGCCGGCGGAGGACGGGCTTCGCGTCAACACCTCCACGGAAAATCTGGTGTCGTATCGCCGCCAGGTTCTGGAGCTGCTTTTTGCGGGACGCAACCATTTCTGCATGTTTTGCTCCCAGAGCGGCGACTGCGACCTGCAAACGCTGGCCATCGAGCATGGAATGGACAGCGTGCGCTATCCCTTCCTCTATGCTCCTTTTGAAAACGACACGACCGATGTCCGCATTCAGGCGGACCATAACCGCTGTATTCTCTGCCAGCGCTGCGTGCGCACGTGCTCGGAAAAGGTGGGGACCTGCACGCTGGGAATGAAAAAACGCGGCTGGATCATGACGATCGAGGCCGATTTCGGCAGCACGATAGGGCAAAGCGACACCTGCGTCGAGTGCGGGGCCTGCGCTCAGGTCTGCCCGACGGGGACCATCACTTTGCGTAACCTGGCTTACCGCGGACGGCGCAGGGACTGCGACGCCGTGGTGGACACCATCTGCCCGATCTGCGCCATGGGCTGCGCCATAAAGGTCTACGTCCGAACGGGCAGCATCGTCCGCGTGGAGGGAACGAACGTCAACGGCCCCGACGGAGGACAGCTTTGCGCGGAGGGACGTTTCGCCCTGCCCTATTCCAGCGAGCAGCCGCGCGTCGTCCACCCCATGGTGCGCACGGGGTCAACCTTCAGGACCGTCTCCTGGGGAGAGGCGATCGACGTCATCGGTTCGAAGCTGAAGGAACACAGGGGCTCGGGCAAGATGGGAGCCCTGATTTCATCCCTTGCCACGGACGAGGAACTGGCCGTCTTCTCCAGCTTCAGAGAGGCGGTCGGAATCCGTACCGCCAACTACAACGACGGCAGCCTGCGCGGATTTTACGCGGGCATAAAGCCCTTCGTGGACCAGGGGGTATGCCCCTTCACGGCGGCTCACAATATTCTGAACGCCGATATGATCGTGCTGGTGGAGGCCGATCCTCAGAAGATCCTTCCCGTGGCTGCCAGTTATGTTCGGGTCGCTGTCCTGCACAGGGCAGCCAGGCTGATTCATGTCGGCTCAGGGGCCACGCCCTTCCCCGGGATCACCGACCTGGAGGTGAAGAATCTTTTCGACCCGAAGCTGACCGGGATGCTGAAAGGGGCGAAAAAACCCGTTTTTCTTCTGGGCGCCTCCGTTTTGTCCAACCCCGTCGCCGTGACGAAAGCGCTGAATTTTGCGATCGAACACAGGGCTTTCTTCGGGGATGGCCTGGGCATCGTTCCCCTTCTGGGGCACAGCAACGTCCTTGGGGCGATGAACACGATCATGTCGAAGGAGGACTGGCTGGGCGGCGAGGAGCAGGATTTTCTCTACGTCTACTCCACGGGGATGGTGCCGGAAAGCTCGAAAGCGCTGAGCGCCATGTCCCGCTCCGGCTTTACCGTCATACAGACGCCCTTCCTGCTTCCCCCCATCAGTAATCTGGGCGATGTGCTCCTGCCCGCGCCCGCGTGGTTCGAACGAAGCGGGCATCTCTGCACGCTTGAGGGGGAAAGACGCCAGCTTTCGAAGATTCTGGATCCTGTCCGGGGGCTGAAGGGTTTTGGCGAGGTTTTGCAGGCCCTGTGCGAAAAGGTCGGGGTTAAAATGGGAAATCCGTCCACCTCGCCCTGCGAGAACGTGTTTGCTTCCAAAATATCTCCTGACCTGGCAAAACAGGTGGAGGTCGATGAAGAACTCGAGCGATCGACGCAGCCCGCGCTTGCCGGTCGCCTGCCCAGGGAGGCGTGACGGAAATGGCGAAGCCGAAAGTAGCGTCCGTATGGCTGGAGGCCTGTGCCGGCTGCCATATGTCCTTTCTCGATATGGACGAGCGCCTGCTGGACCTTTTCAGCAGGGTGGAGATTACCTCCACGCCGATCAGCGATATCAAGGAAATCCCGGAGGTGACCGTCGGCGTGATCGAGGGCGGGCTCGGAAACGAGGAAGAACTGCACGTCGCCAGAGACCTTCGGGAAAAGTGTAAAATTCTTGTCGCGTGGGGCGACTGCGCGGTATTTGGCGGCATCAACTGTATGCGCAACTTCATAAAACCGGAAGATATGCTGCGCGAGGCCTATACGGACACGGTGTCCACCGTGAACCCGTCCGGCGTCATCCCTCACGTGGACCTTCCTCCGCTTCTGCCCCAGGCCATCCCGGTGGACAGGGCAGTGAAGGTCGACGTGTACGTTCCCGGGTGTCCCCCCGACGCGGACACCATCGCCTGGGTATTCAACGAGATTCTGGAAGGACGCATCCCGAAAGTCCCGTCTCAGATGATGCGGTACGATTGAGGAGGCTGTGCGAAGAGATGGAAAATAAGGAAATTAAGGAAATGAAAAGAACGTCCGGCACGATTGTCGTCAACCCCGTAACCCGCATCGAGGGGCACGGGAAGATAACGGTGCAGCTGAAGGAAGACGGAAGCGTCGAGAGCGCGCGTATGCACGTCACGCAGTTCAGAGGGTTCGAGATATTCACGAGGGGACGCGACTTCCGCGAGATGCCCGTCATCACTCCCCGTACCTGCGGCATCTGCCCCGTCAGTCATCATCTGGCGGCGGCCAAGGCCTGCGACGCCATCATCGGGGTGAAACTCAGCCCCTCGGCTCACAAGCTGCGCGACCTGATGCACATGGGGCAGATCGTGCAGTCGCACGCGCTGTCCTTTTTTCACCTGTCGAGTCCGGACCTTCTGTTCGGGTTCGACGCCAACCCGGCGACGCGCAATATCGTTGGAGTCGCCGAATCGTACCCCGACCTTGCCAGATTGGGAATAGGCATACGAAAATTCGGCCAGGAGATCATCAAAACGCTGGGAGACAAGAAGATTCACCCATGGCACAGCATTCCGGGCGGCGTCAACCGGGCGATCCGGAAAGAAGAGCGCGATCGTTACCTGAAGGAGCTTCCCGGGATCATCGACGGGCTGCAAAAGGCCATCGAGCTGGTCAAAAACTACCTGAACGAGAACGCCGCCCTGGCCGCGGAGTTTGCGACCCTCAGCACGGCCTACCTGGGCCTGGTCAGGGACGGGAATCTGGAACTCTACGACGGAGACCTGCGTCTGGTCAGCCCGAAGGGACGCATCATCGAGGAGTTTGCGTGCGAGGATTATTATAAGAAAATAGGGGAGTACGTCGTCGACTGGAGCTACCTGAAGTTCCCATTTTACCGCGACATCGGATTCCCCGAGGGCAGCTACCGGGTCGGTCCCCTTGGCCGCGTCAACGCGTGCGACAAAATATCCACGCCGCTGGCCAACGAAGAACTTCGGATGTTCCGTGAGGCCGGTGACGGGCGCATCGTCCACAAAACGCTTTACTTTCACTACGCGCGTCTGATCGAGGCGCTTTACTCCGCCGAGCGCATCGAGGAGCTTTTGAACGACCCCGACATCATGGGCAGCGATCTGCGCACGACCTCCAACGTCCTCAACCGCGAAGGGGTCGGCGTCGTCGAGGCGCCGCGCGGCACCCTGATTCATCATTACGAGGTCGACGCGCGCGGCGCCATCACGAAGGTGAACCTGATCGTGGCCACGGGACACAACAACTGGGCGATCAATCGAGGCGTGGAGCAGGTCGCGAAGCAATACATCACCGACGGCAAAAACGTTCCGGAGGGGGCGCTCAACCGGATGGAGCACGTCATCCGCTGTTACGATCCCTGTCTCTCCTGTTCGACCCACGCGGTGGGGAAGATGCCGCTGGAGCTGGAGCTGCTGGACTGTGGAGGAAACCGGATCACCTCCGTTTTTAAAGCTTAAGAACCTCATTGCGTCGTGACGTTTCAGCCCGATGCTGATGCTTAAAAAAGCAGGCATCGGGCAATTTTTTTTGTTACAATACACCACACATGTGTTATCGTCGAATTGTGCATAAAGAGATCTTCCTGACGTATTATGCCTGTTTTTATTTTTATGCCCTGTTTCTATTTTAAGAAGGATTATAAGAGGAGTGGGTCGAAAGGTGAGCAACAATACGCCAACTTTAAGGCTGGGAAAGCATCAGCCCCGTTATCCCCTGATACAGGGAGGCATGGGCGTTGGAATTTCGGGACCGCGGCTCGCGGGAAATGTGGCAAGGTGCGGAGCGGTAGGAACAATTGCCAGTGTGGGGCTCAGTCATAATTCCCCTCATTTCGTCGAGGAGAAAATGAATTATTTCGACTCCAACGCGATCGTCATAAAGGAAACGCTGCAGCAGGCGAGGGAAATCGCCGGCCCCGACGGGGTGCTTGCGGTAAACTGCATGGTGGCCCTGACCGACTATGACCGCGAGGTGCGCGCGGCGGCCGAGGGAGGCGCCAATGTCATCATCTCCGGGGCGGGGCTGCCGTTGCGCCTGCCCGAGTACCTGAAGGATTTTCCGGACGTGGCGCTGGTGCCCATCGTCAGCTCTCCCAAGGCGGCCAGCCTGATCGCGCGGCGCTGGGAAAAGCACTACGGGCGTCAGCCGGACGGTTTTGTCGTGGAGACGCCCGCCACAGCCGGCGGACATCTCGGGGCGACGACGATGGAGCAGGTTTACGACCCCGCGTTGTCGCTTGAAGTCGCGTTGCCGGGCGTCGTCGCCTTCGTCAGGGACGGCATGAAATCGGACATTCCGGTGATCGCGGCCGGCGGAATCTGGGACCGTCATGACATGCTTCGGGCCTTCGAGATGGGGGCAAAGGGCGTTCAGGTGGGGACCCGTTTTGCGTGTACGGTGGAAGGAGACGCCTCCGACCGCTTCAAACAGGCCTTCATCGACGCAAAAGAGGAGGACGTCGTCCTGATTCACAGCCCGGCGGGGCTTCCGGGCAGGGCGATAAAAAACCCCTTCGTCGCGAAATATCTGGAAGGAGAGGTCGAAAGCAATCCCTGCTTCGCCAACTGCCTGACGCACTGTCGTTATCGAAGGGATAAGGAAACCTTCTGCATCGCGATGGCGCTGGTGGACGCGTTCAACGGAAACTGGGAAAAAGGCCTGTTTTTCTGCGGCAGCAACGTCACGAAGGTTGACAGAGTCTCGACGGTGGAGGAGATCATGGACGACTTTTTCCCGGATCGGAGCCAGCAATCAGAGTAGCGCGGGCCAACATCGGGGGAGCCGGGAAAAGGTCTTGAAAAAAAACGCCGCCTCCCTCGACGGGGTCTCCGTTGCGACGGGCCGGACGAACGCCTGGCCGGCTTCGTTGGGTTGTGCTCTGTTGGGTTATGCGTTCCGGTCGAGCATCGAGGCGTATTTTTTTCCCTTATGCACCGCCGCAAACCCTGCGGCACATTCCACCGCCATGTCCGATTCAGCGGCAAGGCAGATATGGAGCGTGCCCAACACCCTGCGATATTCTTCCGTTTCTCCTGCATAAGCCGTCCCGTCCGAAAAAATGTCGTTCGACACGATCAGCAGGTGCGCCGCACTCTCTCGCAGCAGGCGGCAGGTTGAGCGGATTTTTTCGAACGCCCCGTCGGGGTCCGCCATCCGTCCTCTGTCGTCGAACAGCTCGTTCGCGGTCCAGGTCCCCAGACACTCCAGCAGGACGGTGGCCCCTGATATCAGCGGCACAACGCTTTGCAGGTTCGTGATGCACTCCAGAGTGGCGAACCCCCTGCCCCGTCGAGCAGACTGGTGGAGCGCCACGCGACGGCGCATCTCCTGATCGGGGACGCGAGCTGTGGCAAGATAGATTTTCGAGCCTTTCGGGCCACCGTCCAGCCGCGCCGCGCATCGTTCGGCCCAGTTGCTTTTCCCGCTGCGCGCGGCGCCGGAAATAAAGACGAACATCGTTCTGTCCTCCTGTATTTAAAAACTTAAAGCAAAAACCATGGGGCTCCGCCCCATACCCCGCAGGGGACGCAGTCCCCTGACCCCGTTAATTTTCTTCCTTAAATGTTGTTGACTTTAGATCCCGAAAGGAAGATTTGCATGGTACTCAGGAATATTATAGCCGCAACCGCGATGGCCTTTTCCTTTCTGACCATCCTGCCCATGCCGCAGGTCGAGTGGACGCCGCCGCGCCTTCGATTCTTTCCCGTCGTGCTGCCTCTGGTCGGCGTCGTCGTCGGACTGTCGGGAGCGGCCCTGCTGGGGCTGCTTTCCATGTGGCGGGTTTCGGTCGTGCTGCGTGCCGTTCTGATGACGCTTTTTTACCTGAGCATCACCGGAGGCCTGCACATGGATGGCCTGATGGACACGTGCGACGCGGTCTTTTCTCAGCGGGACAGAAAAACGCGCCTCGCGATTCTTTCGGATCCCCGCGTCGGAGCCTTCGCCGTCATGGGCTGCGCGGCCGTCCTGCTGCTGAAGGTCGGGACTTTTTCCGAGCTCTTCGCTCTCCTCGATTCCGAAAAAACGCGTTTTCCTCTCTTCCGTTTTTCTGCCTTCCATTTTTCTTTCTTTCTTTCGACGCTTATTCCCGTCTGGTCCCGTACAGGGCTGGGCATTCTGTTCTACCTTCCCTTCGCGCGGGAGGACGGGCTCGTCCGCACGCTGGGAGGCGCGCGCGTCTTCAGAGACCGGTACGTCCTCTTCGCCCTTTATGGGCTGACCCTGCTTTTTCCTGTTTATCGAGGGGGCCGGATCATCGTTCCGCTCGTGGGGGCGTTGTTTCCGCTCGCCTGGTCTCTCTGCTGCCGCAGGATGTTCGGCGGCCTCAGCGGCGACCTGATGGGCGCGTGCCTGGAGCTGTCCGAGACGCTGATGTTCCTGGCGCTTGTCGTCACGGGGTGAACATGCACCTCATTCTCGGCGGGAAGCACATGGGAAAGCTGCGGTACGCCAGAGAGCTCTGCGGGGAGGACGCGGCCGTCTTCGACCTGGCGAAGATGAAAGATATAAATATGAATGATGTGAAGAAGATGGTGGTGGGAAAAATGTTCGACGCCCGTATTATCGTCAACCTGCAGGACGGAATACGGGCGATGCTGGAGCAGGGCGTCGACGCGCGGGCGTTTTTCGAAAAAAACCTGGACCGGCTGGAAGGCAAGGTCCTGATCTGTGACGAGATCGGGAGCGGGATAGTCCCCATGGACCCTTTCGAGCGACGGTGGCGCGACGAGACGGGTTTTGTCTGTCAGCTTCTTGCCCGTCGCGCAGACGTCGTGGACCGCGTCTGGGCGGGATTGCCTGTCCGTCTGAAAGCCCCCGCAACGCAGGAAACAGAGGGAATAAAAGATACATAAATTTATTTATAAGACATTAAAAGAAAAGAAAAAAGAAAAAAAAGAGAAAAAAGAAAAAAATTAACGGGGTCAGGGGACTGCGTCCCCTGCGGGGTATGGGGCGGGGCCCCATGTTCCTGGCTTTTTATAACCCCGTAACGAAAGGACCTGAATATGAGCACCGGAAAGCTTATTTTTTTCGATATCGACAACACGCTTGTCAGTCACGTCGGGAGGAGCCACATCCCCGAGGCGACCCGTGAGGCTCTGAGGCTTCTGAGGCGCGGCGGACACGTCACCGCCATCGCGACGGCGCGTAACCTGTGCATGACGCGCAGAACGGCCGCGGACCTGGCGATCGACCTCATGGTATGCTGCGACGGAGCCCATGGGGTTCAGGATGGCAAAACTCTGTACGAAGAGTGCCTCAGTCCGGCTTTTCTTCAAAAATTTCAGGAGGGCATGTCCCGGGAGCCGGAAAATTTTTTCGCGCTCGACGCGGAATATGTCTATGTCGGGTGGACCTCCAAAGAGGTCGAAGACTACCTCGTCGCCCAGGCCGGCTTCGACTGTCGCCGGCCGCCGGCCGATTTGCGGAGCGCCAGCGTGGCCTATATGTTCCGCCCGTCGTCGTTGCAGCCGGGGCGCCGGGACGACGTGGACATCGTGGAGGCGTCCGCGATACCCGGCTGTACAGAATTTCTTCCGCGGGGCGTCTCCAAGTGGAGCGGCATCCTGAAGGCCGCGGAGGGGCTCGGATTTGGGCGGGCCGACATCATTACGGTCGGAGACGGGCTCAATGACGTCGAGATGATCCAAAGCGCCTCCGTCGGGGTGGCGGTCGGCGCGGCGAAAGAGCAGGTGAAGGCGGTCGCGGACCTTGTGGTCGGCGATATCGACGAGGGCGGAATACTGGAGGCCTTTCAAAGACTCGACATGCTGCAGGGGGGATGACGGCAATGAGAACGGATATTCGAATCATTCGCGGGAAGGAGCAAAGCACGGGCGTCTGGGCCGGGGGGACGACGACGCAGCTCGCGATATGGCCGCCGGACGCGGATTACGCGATGCGTAACTTCAGGTGGCGCATGAGCTCCGCCCGCGTCGATCTGGAGGAATCGACCTTCACCGCCCTGCCGGGCATCCGGCGTCTGATCATGATCCTCGAGGGCCGGGTTCGTCTCGTCCACGAGGGACGTCATGAGATAAACCTCGACGCGTTTGACCAGGACGCCTTCGATGGAGGCTGGAACACGCTGTCGCAGGGACGCTGCGTCGACTTCAACCTGATGATGGCGGCGGGATGCGAGGGCAGTCTGCGGGCTCTGAAAATGGACGAAAAGGGCGACGAGGCTGAAAAAAAACCCGCTGCCCGGGTCTGTGAGGTCGCCCTCTTCACGTCCTTTGCGCCGGAAGGGGCTGCCGAGGCCTTTTACTGCCTCGCGCCCCGCGTGAAGGTCCTCGTTTATGAAGGAGAGAAGGCGGATGGAGAGAAGGTAGCGCATGGACGGAAGGCAGACGAAGAAACGGCGTTCGAGGCCGAACTCGAGCGCGGGGATTTTATCCTGCTGTTGCAGAACAGGCCTGTCGCTGCCGTAATGTTTTTGCAGGAGGTCCGGGAAGGACCGTCGGCGCGAGCCTTCGGGGTCCACGCCTCCGTTCGCTGGCAGCGCGGCCCTGGCTCCCTGAGTTCGGACGGTTCCCCCTTACGTTTTGGTCCCGTATGAGGTATCATGCTTCACATTAGATCTCTGATATCAGGCCGATATTTTGTAGCGTCTCGTCGTCGATGATGACCATTGAGTTGTCTCAGCGGGCGGATGCTCATGATTTTTAAAATTTTTTGAGAGGGACGTGAATCTGACGTGAGCTTACCGAACCCTTTTATCGTTGACGCGCACTACGATCTTTTGTATGACGTTTTTTGCCTCCGAAGAAAGGGCGAACAGAAGGTTGTGGAACGTTTTTACCTGGAGGACCTGAAGAACGCGGGCATAAACGTTCTGATCTGTTCTCTTTTCGTTCCGAACGAATACGTGCCGGAGATGGCCCTGCGGGTTGCCCTCGACCAGGTCGGCATGTTGCACTGCGAGATGGAGGAGTCTCCGGGGCTGTTCGAACTTTGTCGCAGCGCCTCGGAGGTGACCAAAGCCGTCGGGGCGGGGCGGATGGCGCTGTTGCTTTCCTTCGAGGGGATCGAGCCTCTTGGCGGCGATCTGGTGCTGCTTCGGGCTTTTTACGAGCTGGGGGTTCGTTTTGCCGGACTGACCTGGAGCCGCCGCAACCAGGCCGCCGACGGATGTCATTTTCATCCCCTGACGGAGGGCACGGTCGGAGGCCTGACGCCCTTTGGCGTCGCCCTGCTGGAGGAGGTCGAGCGTCTTGGAATGATCCTCGACGTCAGCCACCTGAACGACGCGGGTTTTGCCGACGTCCTCAGGTTCGCGCGACGTCCCTTCATCGCCTCGCACTCCAACTCCCGCCGCCTCTGCGACGTGGCCCGCAACCTGACGGACGAACAGATCAGGGAGCTCGCGTCCCGGGGGGGCGTCATGGGGCTGAATAACATGCTGAACTTCGTTTATCCCGACGGCGCGCCGGAGGGGTGTAAAATCTGGGAGGGGCTTCTGGATCACGCGCGCCATATTATCGACCTGGCGGGCCCCGATCACGTGGGTTTCGGGTTCGACCTCTGCGAGTTCGACAAACCCGTAGAGGATCGCAATAAAAGCATATTCCGGACCTACAGGGAGACGGTCCCGTTTATCGAGGCCGTGAGAAGCGCTTTTCCCGGCGATGCCGAAAAAATCCTCGGGGGCAACTGGATGCGAATCATCGAAATGCTGCGCTGAATGAAATTTATTTAAACGATGCGCCGTGTCTGGCCCTGGATTTTGGGGCTGTCTTTCCTGTTTTGCTGCATATGCCCGTCGAACAGGGTGGAATTCGTGGGGGAGGATGGACGGGTGGTTTTGTCCTTTCCCGTTTACTCCGGGGAGTTCTTTGCGACGGAGTACATTCATTCTGTCCAGCTGTGTCCCGTCGTTGACCTGTACTGCGTGACGGGAAAATCTCTGAGGCTTTGGGAAGAGCGTACCCAATCCACGAACGCGGGCCTTCCGACGGAGGCGCCTCCAAACGGCCGGTTTTTGCATCAGGCGCCGTGGTATCGGTATATCGGGGGCGGGAGGACGTTCAGGTCCATTCGTCTGAGGGTGGGGGACAAAGAGACGGGGCGTAACGTCCTTATTCTGCCGTCGCGTCGGCGGGTCGAACTTTACGGGCTTTTTGCAGGCGAACTTCTGACCCTGCGCGTACGATAAACGATATGAGGAAGAGGGGAATCACAGTAATGACGGATCAGGTTGCTCACGATTCTGTTACGGATATTGACGTCGAATCCATCAAAAGACAGTACGACAGCGAGTCGAGGTTTCGGACGCCCGAGGACTGGACGAGGATACTGGTTGGCGTCATAGCGGTGCTCATGTCCTGTTTTCACCTTTACACCTCGGCGTTCGGACTGTTGATGGAGATGTGGCAGCGCGCCATCCACCTGAGTTTTGTTCTCGTGCTGGTGTTTTTGCTCTACCCCGCGACGTCGAGGAGTTTGAAAAAGCGTATTCCGTGGTACGACTGGATTCTGGCCGCCATCGGAGCTTTCGTCACCCTGTACATGGTCTTTCAGTTTTACGCGATGCTGGACAGGGCGGGGATGCCCAGCACCATGGACCTGATTGTCGGATGCGCGGGCATTCTCGTCGTGCTGGAGGCGACAAGGCGCGTTTCCAATCCCGTTCTGCCCGTCATCGCCATTTTCTTTCTCTTCTACTGTCATTTCGGACAGTCCGCTCCCTCGATTTTCCAGCACAGGGGTTATAACTTCTATCGGATCATCAATCATATGTACCTCGGGACGGAGGGCGTTTTTGGGACGCCCCTCTCGGTCTCGGCCACCTTCGTCTTCATGTTCGTCCTCTTCGGGACGATCGTGGAGCAGACGGGGCTTGGCAAGTTCATCAT
>JAISSA010000099.1 GCA_031273365.1 Synergistaceae bacterium | reverse complement strand
CACGCCGCGGAGCTGCTGACCGCCGTCAGGTCGGAGGCGAAGCGCGTCGGCGTCCTCGTCGATAACCCGCGCCTCGACTGGGGCGCAGTCATGAAGCGCAGGGCGATGACCGTCTCGCGCCTCGCGGCGGGGACTCGCGACCTCGTCACGAGCAACGGGGTGGACTATGTCGAGGGCGAGGCCGTTTTGAAGAGCGCCACGTCCGTCGAGGTCGGCGGGCGCGGAATCATCGAGGCCGACGCCATCGTCATCGCGACGGGCTCGGAGCCCGATATCCCCGACGTCCCCGGCTTCGACCTCGACGGGGTCATCAGCAGCGACGAGGCTCTTTCGCTCTCCGCCCTGCCCGCGTCCCTCGCCATCTCCGGGGGGGGCGTCATCGGCATGGAGTTCGCCGCGGCCTTCGCGGCGTTCGGCGTCGCGGTCACGGTGATCGTGACGTCGCCCGAAATTCTGCGCAGCATGGACCCGGAGTCCGCCGTCATCCTGCGCAAAGCCCTCGAAAAAAAAGGCGTCACCTTCCTCCGGGGATACAGCGTCGCCGACGTGACGAAAGCGGCGGCCGGCAGCGGAGCCGAAGGCCTGAAGATCGCGCTCGACTCCGAAGCGGGGCCGAAGGAGCTTTTGGCCGAAAAACTTCTGGTCGCCAAGGGGCGACGTCCTTACACCCGCGGGCTCGGCGTCGAGGCGCTGGGCATCAGAATGGAGCGGGGTCGCATCCTGACCGACAGGCATATGGAAACCAGCGTCAGGGGCGTTTACGCGATCGGGGACTGCGTCAATTCCTATATGCTGGCGCACGTGGCCTCCCGGGAGGGAGAGGTCGCCGTCGATAATATTTTTGGGCAGGACGCCGAAATGGACTACACGACGACGCCGGGATGCGTTTACACGTCGCCGGAGCTGGCCAGCGTCGGGCTGACCGAGCGCGAAGCTGAAAAGGAAGGTCATAAAATTCGCGTTGGCCGGTTCCCCCTGATAATGAACGGTAAGAGCGTGATCACGGGCGACAACGGCGGAATGATGAAGGTGATCGCGGACGGGGAGACGAAAAAAATCCTGGGCGTCCACATGGTTGGCGGTCCCGCGACGGAGATGATCGCCGAAGCCGCCCTCGCCCTCCACTTCGGGGCGACGCCGGAGGACCTCGTCCGGACCATCCACGCCCACCCCACGGTCTGCGAGTCCCTGGCCGGAGCCGCAGCGAACGTTTTTTAAAAAGAAAAATTAACGGGGTCAGGGGACAAGTCCCCTGCGGGGTGTGGGGCAGAGCCCCATGGTTTTGGCCCTTAAGTTGGCGACATTTAGATATCACTTTGAAATGTTCTTTATAACTGTACGCGGGAATGGCGGGCCCCAACCGCCGGTTTGTCCGGTTGGGAACCTGCCCCCGCATATACGGGAGGGTTTGGCATGACACGGGAAATTTATCTTGCGGGAGGCTGTTTCTGGGGTGTGGAGGCCTTCATCGCGCGCGTGCCCGGCGTCGCGGAGACGACCGTCGGTTACGCCAACGGGACGACGGAAAACCCCACGTACGAGCAGGTCTGTCACGAGAACACGGGACACGCCGAGGCGGTGCGCGTGGTGTACGACCCGCGTGAATTGCCTCTGGAAAAGCTTCTGAACGCGCTGTTCACGATCATCGATCCCCTGAGCGAAAACCGGCAGGGGGCCGACGTCGGAACACAGTACCGCACCGGGGTCTACACCGTGACGCCGGAGGACGTGCCCGTGGCGAAGCGCGTTTTCGCGGCCTGGGAGGCGAAGTGCGGCGCGCCGCTGGCCGTCGAGCTGAAACCTCTCGAGAACTTCTATCCGGCCGAGGAATACCATCAGGACTACCTCAAAAAAAATCCGAACGGGTACTGTCACGTCGACCTCAGCAGACTGGACGAGGTGAGCGCGTAACCCGACAGACGCTAACGGCAGGCATAAAATGAGAGGCTGGCCTGCGGGTTTGTTTATCGAAGAAAGAAGGCGGTACGATGACGACGATCATGAAGGGCGCCCCTGTCGCCGCGTGGATGAAGGAGACTCTGGAGGAGGAGCTGGCCGCTCTGAGGCGGAAGGGAATCGAGCCCCGGCTGGCCGTCGTCCGCGTCGGCGCGCGCCCCGACGACCTGGCTTACGAGCGGGGCGCGCTCAAGCGCTTCGAGGGGTTGGACATCGGAGCGCAGGTTTTCGAGTTTCCCGAGAATATCGACCATGAAACCTTTGCCGCCGCCTTCGCGAAGATCGACGCGTTGCCGGACGTTCACGGAATTTTGCTGTTTCGGCCGCTGCCCGGCCGGCTCGACGAGGACGCAATCAAAAAAATGATCGATCCCCTGAAGGACGTCGATGGAATGAGCCCGTTCAGCGCCGCGAAGGTCTTCTCCGGCGACGAAAGCGGCTTTGCCCCCTGCACGCCCTCGGCCGTGATGGAGATGCTGGACCACTACGGCGTCGAGCTGGCGGGCAGAAACGTCGCGGTCGTCGGGCGCAGCATGGTCGTCGGGCGGCCGCTCGCGATGCTGATGCTGCGGAGGAACGCGACCGTCACGATCTGTCACACGAAGACGAAGAACATGGACGCGATCTGCAAAAACGCGGATATCGTCGTCGCGGCCGCGGGAAAGGCCCGTATGCTCTCGCCCGCGTTCGTCTCCGGGCGGAGCGTCGTCGTCGACGTGGGCATCAACGTGGACGAGAACGGACAGCTTTGCGGCGACGTGGATTACGACGCCGTTTCCCCTCTCGTCTCCATGATCAGCCCCGTCCCCGGCGGAGTCGGCGCGGTGACGACCTCCGTTCTGGCGAAACACGTTCTGAAGGCGGCTGCCCTGCTGAACGGATAGCCGGACGAACGCAACGCATGAGGAATTCGCTGTCGTAAAATCAGCATTCCACGAAGAAATCCATAAGGAACCGGCGATTGTGACGCTCCGCATCCGGGAGTAGAATCAAAAAACACACGAATGCGGGGCGTCTGCCTGCCTGATGTTCATAAAGCCAGGATTTATAATCCGATATCCATGAACGACAGGTCGCATGACGGACATTCGTGCGCAGCCGGCGAAGGAGGGTTTTTCATGCGAGTGACATTTTTTGCGCTGATCACGAACTACTATTTTCTTTCATTTTTCGTGTTGTGCCTCGGGATGCTCTTTGGAGAAAGCAGGAGAATGGGGAAGCTGCGGTTCGGCGTCAGCGGCCCCTTTTTTGTTGGGATCGTCACGGGCTGGGGGGTGTACTCTCTCGCGCTCACGGTGCCGCCGAACGACCCCGCGTATGAGGTGGTCCGGACCATGATGAAAAACAACGTGGTCCCCGCAAACCTGGAGGCGTTTATGCTGACGCTCTTCGTTGCGGCCGTCGGGCTGATCGCGTCCCGTGATCTCCGTTTCGTCCTGAAAAAATACGGCGCAAAGTTCCTTGTGCTTGGGGCGCTGATAACGGCGTTCGGCGCCGTCACGGCCTACGTCGGGTGCGTGAAGCTTCTGCCGGGCGGCAATGCCTACAGGGCCTCCGGGCTTTATACCGGGGCGCTGACGAGCTCTCCGGGCCTCGGGGCGGCGCTGGAGTCGAGCGCCGGAGACGCCGTGACGGAGGCCGGACGATATGAAGGGATGACGCGCGGGGAGCAGGCGGAACTCCTTCTGCGGATCGATCCCTCGGGACGCCTGACGCCGGAGGACGCTCCCCGGCTTACGGAGGAGCATATCGACGCCCTGGCCGTCAACACCAGCGCCGAGGTGGGCATGGCCTACGCCATCGCGTATCCTTTCGGCCTGATATCGGTAATTCTTGGGATGATGTTCCTGCCGCGGCTGTTTCGCATCGACTGCGCCTCGGAGCTGGCCCTGCACCGCTCCGAGCTGAACGCCCTGCGGGCGGGCGACGGGGCGGAGAAAATCGAAAGCGTCGAATTCGACTTCAAATCCTACGCGCTGGTCTGCGCCGCGGGGTACATCGTCGGTCTTCCGGAGGTTCGGATGGGCGGGCTCGGGGTTTTCAGGCTCGGGGCGACGGGAGGGGTCTTCATTTCCTCGGTGGCGTTCGGCTATATCGGGAAGCTGGGCCCCTTCATCTTCCGGATGTCGGGCAACACCATCAACACCTTCAAAGATATATCACTCGGGACGTATCTGGGAATGGTCGGTCTGACCTACGGCTACAGCGTGGTGAACTCGCTGGCCGGGCCCGGGATCCTGTACGCCGCCGCGTCGCTTGTCATTGGCATGTTGTGCGTGCTGGTCGGGTTTCTGGTCGGGCGTTACGCGTTCGGGCTCAACTGGGTGCTCCTGTCCGGGGCCATTTGCGGTGGAATGACCGCGAACCCCGGGCTCGGCGTCGTCAGCAGCATCATGGGAAGCGACGAGCCCGCCGCCGGCTACGCTGCCGCCTACCCGACCGCAATCACCGGAATGGTGTTCTGCACCCTCCTGATGTACGCGGCATAGCGCGTC
>JAISSA010000090.1 GCA_031273365.1 Synergistaceae bacterium | reverse complement strand
CGTTTTCGACGTAGCCGTACCCGAGGATCGCGCTCGGGACGCCCAGCGTGAGGCCGGGCTGCCAGAGGTAGTTTCCGTCGCTGTCCTTCCACTTGCGCACCTGAGCCAGCGTCAGGCCGTTCAGCATCCATACCGCTCCGGCGCGATACCCCGGCTTGATCCCGTGGATAACGTCGATGAGCAGGTCCGAGGGAGACGTGGCCGGGAACCCCGCCGCGACGCCCGTCCTGAAATACTGAAGCGTCCCGAAAGCGCGCGCGCCGTCGGCGGTGAGCGCGGCAGGATACGCCAGCAGGCCCTTGGGCTTATTGGTCCCGTTGCCGATGGTGAACGCCGTGTTCTCCTGCATGGCGAATTCTTTGGCCACGCTGGCCGCAAGCCACGACTCGACGTTGAAGAAAATGTCGTCGAGCGATTTCTGCGTCGCTTTCGGCTGCGCGTAGATTTCGCCGAATACCGGAGAGACCTCCCCCAACTGCGGAGTGTTCGTGTCGGGGCGGGCTGCCGTCTCTCCAACCCAGCCGCTGGCCGCTCCCCCGAGGTCCACGAGCTGACGGAATTCCTCCGTTCCGATCTGGAGCACCGTGCAAACCTGACGCATGGGCGAGCCCGGCCCCTCCAGTTCGTAGATCGTTCGGGACAGCTCCTCCGGCACGGCGTACCCACCATCACCGTCGACGCCGACCTGTACGGCTTTGATCTGCAATTCCGCGAGGCCGGCGTCGTTCCCCTTTCGGACAAATCCCTCGAATGCCTTGCGATATGCGGCTCTGTCCGGGTTGTCGTCCCCGCCGCCCACGAGGCCCGGACGGTTCAGCTTCGCCTCGAGGGCGCTCCTGGCTTTTTCGAGAGTCTGCACGTCGGCCTCGATCTTTGCCAGCTTCGTTTCGAGCTCGCCGGCCTGCCCGCCCTTTTTCAGTTCCTCGATACGGGCGTCGTTCGTTTTCCTGTATTCCTCGAACGCGGCCCCGATGCCCTCCGCAATTTCTTTAACCTGCGCTGCAATCCCGCTGTCTTCTTCCGCGAAAAACTGAATGTCAAAACCTTTCTTACTCAAACCCTTCATGCCGATTCACTTCCTTTGATTTTTTTTAGCAGTGCTCTGGCCGCCTTCAGTGCCTCGGCTTCCTCTGCGTCCCGCAGCGTCAGACCCCGTACCGCGGCGATGACGGCCTTCGCCTCCGAGCGCCCGAGCCCTGCGTCCCGCAGGCAATCTTCGACGTCCCGGATACTTTTCATGTCCATGCTCTTCACGCTGCCGACAATCGCCTTCGGATTAGCCGGGAACGTGACCAGCGACGTTTCCCACAGGTCGATTTCCTTCAGGACCCGAACGCGCTTCTCTTTGCGCGTCTCGTACTCCCACGCGAGCGGGATGTATCCAATGGACAGCCCGTTGATCGCCCCCGCCTGCAACAGGGCGTGAGCTTCCTTCGCCTGAGCCACCGCGTCGATGAGCAACCGCCCCTCGAGCTTCAGCCCTCTGTTGTCCTCTTCCATCGAGGTGTAGACGCCGATCGGTTTGCCGCTGTCGTGCTGCCACAAGAGCGCCGGTTTTTTCTTCGCCAGAGACTTCGTGAACGCCCCTTTGAGAACAACGTCGTCCCATGCGTCGACGACGTCGAATACCGAACCGTACCCCCTGAACGTTCCGGCGTCGGTCAGCTCCTTGACCTCGAACGGGAACTCAAGGTTTTGCTTTGTCTGTATCTTCATCCTCCCACGTCACCCCTCCGTCGTCGGTGATTCTCATGTTCATGGGCGTCAGCCATACGTCGCCGCCCTCCCTCGGGTTCATGTCCTCCAGCTCCCGGACCTCGTTCGGGCTGTAGACGCCCATGTTGACGCCCGCCTGGTAGCTCTGGAACCGGCTGCGGATGTCGCCGCGCTGCAGCCCCTCGAGGTTGAAGCGCATTTCCAAATCCGGCTCTTCAATAAGGTCGCGCCGTATCGCCTGTTCCCATCGCCGCACCCAGGGCAGCAGGGTGTAGCGCACGTATCCCATCGACATTTGCTCGATGCCGCTCCCCCAGCTCGTCGTCTTTTCCGTGCTCTGAATCATGAACAGCGGGATGCCGAAAATTCTCGCGATGTCCTCGACCTGAAACCTTCGCGTTTCCAGATACTGCGCGTCGCTGTTGGACATGGAGAGCGTCGCGAACGTCATGCCCTCCTCGAGGATGGCTGTCCGCCCGGCATTGTCGCCCCCGTAGCTGATTTCCCAACTCTCCCGGAGCCGTTTGGCCGCCTCGTCCGTCAGCTTGCCGGGGTGCACCAGCACGCCTCCGGGCTTCGCTCCGTTCGAAAAAGTCTTCGCCCCGTGCTTCTGAGCCGCCAGCGTCAGGCCGATCGTCTCGCGCTGATATGCTATGGGGGAGAGCCCGGTGATCCCGTCCAGCGAGCGATACGCGACGTGGAAGATGTCCCTTTGGGTGCAGAGGACCTGTCGCCCCGTTTTGAGCGTGACGCGGTACTCCAGATCCCAGTTGTCGCGCTGCCGGACGCTCACCGTGTCGGGGTGCAGGGGCAGCAGTTCCACGACGCGCCCCGCCCCGTCCCGGACCTTCCAGGCGTAAAAATTCCCGCGCAGGCAGAGGTGCAGCATGGCCGTTTCCCGCCACTCGAACGAGGTCTGCCACGGCGACGGATGGTAATACAGCAATCGATGGAGCCAGTGCCCCCATGCCTCGATGCGCTCCTGCCCGTGGCCCTGATAAAGCTTCATGGGAAGCTGCGCGATGGATTCCGCCAGCAACCCCACGCAGGCGAATACCGCGCTGCACCTCATGGCCGTTTCCGGCGACACGTAAATGCCGCTTTCCGACGGGGCCCCGAAATGTGAAAGAAGCAGTCTCTCCAGTTCTTCGGGAGACTGCTTCACGTTGAACCACGCTTTCAATTTTTGCATCAGCCGCATCATATCATCACCATCCCGCGCGACTCGTAAATGCTGGCCG
>JAISSA010000048.1 GCA_031273365.1 Synergistaceae bacterium | reverse complement strand
TCAAAATCCGGGCGTTAACGTCAGACTGAATTACTGCTGTCAGCTTAAGGACGAAACAGGCTCGCGTGCATGGCGTTCTCTTCACGGCTTTCCTGTTTTAAGAATATGCAAAAAGGCTTAAGTTGACAGCAGTGCGCAGGCTGACGTAAGCGCCGGGAGGTCAGCTTGCGCGGAGGTACTCTATTTTTTTGAGCGTCTCGTCGTCCATGCTCTCGTACAGAAGTTGAGCCAGAGCGGTGTTTTTGACCGGCCTGCTTTTGATGTTGTTCCTGATCTGCCCTATATAAATTTTATAAAGCTCTTCTTCCCAGACCTCGTAGAACTTCGCGACGCCGGTGATCTCAAGGGACGTGATGTCCGAAACCTCCTTTCTGTACTCGTAAAAACATCGCGCGATATGCAGGCCGAAAAGGATTTTATAAACGACGCCGCGGCTGACGTCCACGCCCTTTGCCTGCAGGTTGGCGAACACGATGTCCGAGATGTCGTTCAGCGTAAAATCATGGTCGGGCTGGGGGGGTTCGCTGTTGAGAATTTCGTTGATGGTCACGCCGAATCTCCTGTCGAGCACCTCGCGTATGGCCGCGAGAATGGCCTGGCGCTTCTGGAGGCAGGGAAAGGGGATTTTCAGGACGCTGCTTAAAAGGTCTTTGTAAATCTTGGCCTCTTTTCGGACATCGGCTTCGTTCATCGTGTCCGAAACGCCGCCCCTCGCATGAGGCTGAAGCATCGTGATCAGGGGGGCGCTCCGGAAAGTACGATCCTGCTGATTTTCCTCGATACAGCCGTTCTCCGTCGCCAGCCTGAGAAAATGGGAAAAGGACTGACAGCCGATGAGGGCGAAATCGAAATCCGACCTGGCGTTGCGCATGGAGGCAAGCAATACGTCGGCCGCCGGCGCGATGTTGTCGCGCTCCAGCTTCTTTATCGATCTCGTCAGAAGCTCGAAATATTCGTTCCGCAGGGCGAAGGTCTCCTCTTCCGTTTCATAAAGGGTGCTGACCGTGTCGCCGAGGAAGAGATGCTCGTAGTAGAACAGGCGATCGCTGGCCTCGCGCACCATGGGGTTCATGTGCATCTGGTCCACGCCGATCGTAATGACCGTTTTGTTCAGCGCCCGAAGTTTCTGGTAGAGGGGAACGTAGTCCCTGTCCGAGGCAAGGATCGCGAAATGAGTGATGTACTCGTTCTGGTACCCCACGGACAGAGCTTCGACCACCAGCTTTATGTCCGAGGTGTTTTTGTGCGGCGTAAGGTAGGGGATATCCTCCACTTCAATAAGATTTGTGTAAAAGTCTCTGCGAATTTCATGATAAAGACCGCTCAGCCTGACGGACAGAAGAGTCCTTTGCATGTCTCCGTAGGCCTTTCTGATGCGAACGTTTCCCATTTCTCTCAGTTTGATGATGACCTTTGAAATATCTATGGGAAGTCCAAGCGTTACGGCACTGCCAATAAAATTTTCCAGATCGATGAAAAGAGCGATATTGCATTCCGCGTTCGACATAAAAATCGCCTCCCTGCATAAAGAATATCACAGAGACCCGCCGGACGCGTGCACCCCGTACCGAACAAAGGCGAATTTAAAGCTCACGGAGGCGGCGTCCCCCCTGTCCCACGATCCTGAACGCTTACGCTGGCGGCGTTTTCTCCCCGGAGAGCCCAGGCGACCCTCGCGCTTTCCTCCAGTTCCTCGAGGTTATAAAAGGCGGAGAGAAGGTCGTCGCCCCCCACCACCGGTCCGTGGCCGGCCAAAAGATATCCGTCGCTCCTTTCGATCCGCTCGGCAAAAAGTTCGAACAGCTCTTTGGACCCCGGCGGCGCGAAGGGGACGAGCCCCACGGTTCCCAGCCTCATCTTCAGGTAAGGCGTATGGGAGGGAATGACGTCCTCCGGGCTGGCGTGCCTCAGGCAGGACCAGAGCACCGCGTAAAAGCTGTGGGTGTGGATGACGGCGCCCACCTTCGGCCTCTTCCCGTAAAGTTTCAGGTGCAGGAGCAGTTCCCTGCTCGGCGTCGGTCCCCGCCGAAGAACGCCCAGCCTGTCCACCTCCGAGAAGGACTCCGGCGTCAGGTTCCCAAAACAGGTCCCGGTAGCGGTAATGTAAACCCGGTCTTCATGAGCGAAGCTCAGGTTCGCGGAGGCCCCCGAGGTTTTGCCCCGCTCGAAAAGACTCTTCCCGATCCAGATCGCCAGATCGAGTTTCCGCAACAAATCGTTATCGCTCATAGTCTCTCCCTGCCGCGCCCCTTGCCTTTTGACGTCAATCTGAACCGCATTTCAGCTCTGCTTTATCCGAACAGGCGCTCGCGTATCGTGTTGAAGCCGCCTTTTTCCAGCATCTGTGTGGCGCAGAAAAACGTCAGGTAGAAAATGAAGAAATGCACGGCCGTTTTCCCGATGAAAAGTCTGCTGACAGGGGTCTCCGGGTAGAGATCGGGGACGATGTAGAGCCTTACGATGAAAAGGGCGTAGATGACGCCGCAGGACAGGCTGTAGAGGAGGGCGAAGATCACGTTCGCCGTGTAGTGGCGGAGCGCGGCGTACCCCCCCCACCCGATAAGCGTCAGGTACGAGGATCGAAGGAGAAAAACGAACCGTCCTTCCGCGATACGCAGGCCGAAGATCCACACCAGTACGTCGATCAACAGCACGCTTCCCCCCACGATGGCCGGAATGCGCGAGTGGAGATAATCCCGGAACGTGGGGTTTTTCTCCTGCTCAGCGCGAAGGGACTGTGAAAAAAACGCACGCAGATCTTCCTCCGGCGCGGGAGCTTTCGGGATGTCCTGTCCGGCGGTCCCCGCGGTCGCCGGAATGCGCGAGTGGCGATAATCCCGGAACGTGGAGTTTTTCTCCTGCTCAGCGCGAATGGACTGTGAAAAAAACGCACGCAGAGCCTCCTCCGGCGCGGGAGCTTTCGGGATGTCCTGTCCGGCGGTCCCCGCGGTCGCCGAAAATGCCCCGGGCTGCGCGGCTGGCGACGGCGACGCGGCGGCCGTTGCGGCCTCCCGTTCCTGCAGGAGCGCGTCGTAAGCCTGCCGCTTCTCCGTATCGATCAGGGTCTCCCGCGCTTCTTCCACCTTCCGATAGATGTTCTCCGCAAACGGGTTGTCCCTGTTGAGGTTCGGGTTGTAGAGTTCCGCCATCCTGCGGCAGGCCAACTGTATTTCCTCTCGCGTCGCCGTGCGGGGCACGCCAAGAATCGCGTAATAATCCCCTGCCATCCTGATCCCTTCTTTCAAATCGACTTCTTTCAAATCGACTGCTTCCAAATCGACTGCTTTTAAACCGGAATGCCGGTAATGTCCACCTCGACCAGGCATTGAATTCAGTATAACATTTTAAAGGCTTTATTTCAGTGCCCGGACTTTGGAATTTGCCCATAAAGGCTGTAATGTCAATAATTTACAGGATAAACTGCAAACACGATACAACGCTTTTTACGTCAGGGGCGCGGTCGTCTTTATGCTTTGCAGAAAACGGGAAAACTCCGGAGCCGAGTTTTGCTCATCGAACTCTCGAAATGCCCGAAGCGCTCTTTCGGGCGAAATATCGACGAGGCAGTCCGTGGGGCAACGGTAATTGTGACAGCCCGCGTCGGGGCAGGTCACCCGCACCTCCCGGAACCAGGGCATCCGAAAGCCCACCCCGTAGGCGTCCGTGACGCCGAAAAAACCGAGGGTCGGCGTCCCCACCAGAACGGCAAGATGCAGAGGGCCCGTGTCGTTGCCCGCCGCGATGGTGGAGGCCTGCGCCACGGCCGCCATCAGAGGGAAGGGCGTCTGCCCCACCAGGTTCAAAACCGTTCGGCTTTGCAGAGCGCCTTCGATTTCCCCCGCCGTCCGCGCCTCTGCCCTGCCGTGCCCGTTCAGGATAATTCCCCAGCCCTCGGCCGCGAGCGGCGACAGAAATTCGATCCAGTGCCGAACGGGCCAGAATTTTTGCCGCTTACTGGCGCCGATGACGGCAAAAAGCTTTTTGTCGGGCAGCCCCGAGAGCATCGCCCTCGCCTTCTCCCTGTCCTCCGTCGCCGTAAAGATCGCCGCTCTGTCCCGGTTCGTGAAATCCACGCCCAGCAGGTCGAAATATTCCCAGTGAGTGACGGCGTAACAGGGCTGCATCCCGCGGTTATAGCCGAAGCGCCGGGGAATGCGGCTGAAAAGCGCAACCGTGGCGGCGGAAAAAACTCGATGCAGGCTGAAAAGCCATTGAAAATTCGAGGCGCGAATTTGCCGCATGAATCTGAAAAAATCAAACGGGCGCTTCCTGAAATCCCAGCAGATCAGCTCGTCGATATAGGGCTGAATTTCCAGAATGCGACCATACTCCGGCTTCGTTAAAAACGTCAAATGCACGTCCGGGTATTTCATTTTGAAGCGATGAGCCGCCGCCGCGGCCTGCAGGACATCGCCAAAGGCGCTGAACCGTATCCATAAAACCTTTTCCCCGGGCCGGGGATGAATGATAGCCATAAAATTTCCTCGCTTCCAGGGTAATCGTTCAAACTCACAGGGACAGAACTGCGTTCGCCCCCGGGACCTGAACGGTTACATCCGCATTTTCGTTAATCAGATCATCATTGGATTTCCTGAGGAATTATAGCGGAGAGCAGGCAAAAAACAAAATTAAAATAGAACTGTCAGGTTAACACCAATATCAGCAGCTTGAGAGAAAAAATTAACGGGAAAAATTAACGGGGTCAGGGGACGCGTCGCGGGGCTTTTGGCGAGGGGCAGAGCCCGTGAATTAAAAAAACTCCCCGCCCGGCGGATGGCGGAGAGCTGAAAAAATCACAGGCAGCGTCGTCAAACGGACGTCGTCAGGGGGAAAATCGACGACCGTCTGGCGGGCGCTGAACGGTCGGAGGGCGTCGGTCCCCACCGTCGGGTCGCCGGGGACGATCCTCCGGCCGGGGCGGCCGGGGGGGGTCGCTGAACGTTCGGAGGGCGTCGTTCTCCGCCGTCGGGCCGTCTGGGACGATCCTCCGGCCGGGGCGACCGGGGCGGTCGCTGGACGTTCGGAGGGCGTCTTTCCTCGCCGTCGGGTCGTCGAGGGCGATCCTCCGGCCGGGGCGACCGGGGCGGTCGCTGGACGTTTGGAGGGCGTCGTTCTCCATCACCGGATCGTCTGGGGCGATCTTCCGGCCGAGGCGGCCTGGGCGGTCGCTGGACGTTTGGAGGGCGTCGTTCTCCATCGCCGGATCGTCTGGGGCGATCTTCCGGGCGAGGCGGCCGGGGAGGTCGCTGGACGTTCGGAGGGCGTCGTTCCCCGCCGTCGGGCCGTCTGGGGCGGTCCTCCCGCCGGGGCGGACCACCGCGCGAAGGATTCTCCAGCCTCAGTCTTCCGCCGCGCGGAGGCGGAAGACGAATGCC
>JAISSA010000011.1 GCA_031273365.1 Synergistaceae bacterium | reverse complement strand
TTAAAAACATAATGAACACAAGCGCGTAACTTAAAGTCTTCATGGTGACACCCTTCCTCTCTTCGTTTTTTCGTGCGATCTTACCTCAACCTTCCGCATCCAGCTCCAGAACTCCCTCCTCAATGTCAATCAGCGGAGCATCGTCCGACCCCGCGCCGTCGCCATGGATATTCCTCAAATAATATAAAACCTGCTACATCATCGTCCACTGCCGTCAACTCAAGCGCTTTTGCATATTAGTCCCTGCCTGACGAATGCGGGATACTTTTCTCCGGTGCGTCCTCCGGCACTTAGCTTAAACTTCCGAGGATAACGGAAAGCTCCGTATCTATAATTGCCTTTCGTTGTTGTATGAATTTATCAAAATTTTTTATATCAAGAATATCCGGAGCCATTTCAGGAATGGAGTGCAGGTTGAGATACTCTTTTTCTCGACCATGAAACCACTGGGCGGGAGGCATATTGGCTTTGTCGCTGTTCTCTTTGTGCGTCAATAACGTCAGATTGGCAAGCTGATGATACTGCGCGGCTTTAATGCCTGCTTTTTTACATAAGGAAACAGGGAAAATATGATCTATTTCCAGGGGCTCACCATGGGGGAATCCTGATTTTCCCTGTAATAAGAGCCGAAGGGCAAGATGGACGCTACTCGTGTTTTTATACACGACCCTTTCCAGCAAATCTGAAGCATTGACACCCAGCATACCCTGATTTTTTGCCGCCATCTTCGCTTTGATGGCCTGTATGTTAAATTTTTCTTTTATTGTTTTTACCAGCTCATCCATTGTCTTCGCGCTCACCGAAGTAAATGCTTTGGATAAAAATGCAAACAGCAAAAAATTCCTTGCCTGCTCATCGCTCCATTTTTCAGGATGATGATAGCGATGGCAGACGAGCAGGAGCAAAGGATTCCGTGAAGGGACATTCTTTGCTCCGCCAATAAATTCAAACTTCGACACAAAATCCAGCGTCTCGCAGATGGCCGTTCTCATGCTGGCGAACGTCTTTCGGTCTTTCAACTTCTCCTGAACTTTCTCTTTAGAGAAAATTTTCAAATCCAGTACGGTCCCTTCACCCAGCATCGCCTGAAAAGACCGCAGAACGAAATCACGGGTTTTCCTGAATCCCATATTTTCCAGCTGTGAATTGATACTCGAAAGCTCACGCCCGGCCTCTGCCCATTGATTCCGGATCAGCGCCATCAACAAATCCGCTTTCTCAAGCACTGCACCTTCTGAATTGATGCGGACGAAAACCTCCGCTATCTCGTTTGTGCTTATATTGTCGGTATACCCCAACGTTATGACAGGGATGGTGTCCATGTTGAAAACGCGGTGCAGCCGCATAGCATTACCACCCATGCGGTCAGCTTCCGCTTCCGTGTGCGTGGAGGCGATGATCCCCTGATTTTTAAGCCGTGACGGCAAAGTTTCCTGGCTGATTTTTGGTGATACCAGGTCCCTGACTTTGACCCAAAACCCCTGCGGCTTCGTCATAAAGCGAAATTCATACCCCTCTTCGTCTAAAGGGGAACTTTGAATATTAAAATATAACTCCTTCTCCTCATATGAGCCATTGAGGGCAATGAAAAGACTCTGCAACCGTTGCTGCCCGTCAAGAACATACTCCCTTGCCCGTATATTCTCATCAGGGTTTTGCATTTGGGATTCAAAATCGAAATTCGATACGTAGTCCGAGACAAAAGGGCGGTAGTTGACGGGTTCCTGCGTTCTCCAAAGTAAAATCGCGCCTATCGGATATCCTCTCATTAAAGAATCCATGAGAGAATATATTTTTTCTTCATCCCACACAAAGTCTCTTTGTATGTGCGGCAGAAAAATCCCTCCGGTTTGTTCTTTATTGATATTTTCAAGCAAATTGATAATCGTGGTACTGTTTGCGTTTGCCACTCGACTCACCCCATCCTGGATATCCTGTCATAATAACCATATCAATCAAATTTTACAAACTATCGTTCCTCCGCATGGCCTTTTTTTTAAATCCGAATTATCCATATTATTAGTAAACTTTGATGATTGCTTCAATTCTCTCTGCGAATAATTTCTTCCAAACGCTGCAAGCAACGCAGAAGGCAGGAAAAAGCCCCTTATACAAGGGGCGGAGGAGTTAGATGGAAAATTTGTCACGGATAGACTGCCAAATGGGAACGGGACAAAAACGATATCACCGGCAAACAGAGAAAATGGCTTCCCGCTCATCTGCTGAAAGGTTTTCCAAAAAATAACGCTTTTCTTCTTCGACGGTATCAAAAGACGGTTCGTATGCGTCTTCCTCGTCCGATGCCCAAAACATATCCACAAAAAATTCTCCCAGTTTCTGCGGGGTTTTTTCCTCATCTCCGGGAGTTGTCGCGTAAGGCATTTCTTCATGTGTCGCCTTACGAAGAGTCGAAGCCGACAAAATGCTTTTCTCAGAAACAATCAGGCGAATAAGTCCCCGTAATTCCTCCGGGACAACAACACCTGGCGGAGGCGTGATCGTTTTTCTGCCATGCTTTTTATAGGCAGAATAAACGGAAGGCACGACGGGTCCGTGTTCCCAGGCCATAATAGGATCATCGAACAGCTTTTCTCCGCACATGCCAAGCAAATACCCCTGAGCATAGTACAAATTTTTTTGCAGCTGCATATTGGAAAGAGAAATATTGCGATCCGCGGCTTCGGACAGAATCCAACAGGCAACTTCTATCGCCGAATAAGTGGACATGTTCACCTGCGCTCCTTCCTCCGAGTAAAAAAATACCCTCCAAAGGCTGGCTCTTCGAGTCTTCCGATGGAGGGGGAAATTTGACTTTTACACGAACAGTATAGCGCTTTTTGGCATGAAGGCAATACGCAATAAGGGAGGCGGGCGCGTGGGGAAGGCGGATTTGCACGAAATGGCGCGGGTCCTGCAGGAGCGGGAAGCCGTCACGGGAGACGAGATTGCGGGTATCGTCGCCACTGTGGAAAAAGCGCAGGAAAAAGCGCCGGCGCGTTCCTGAAGTAAGGGCTTTCCGTTACGGACATCGACACGAGGATGGACACGCTCTCCTCCCGTTCGTTTTCGCTTGAAGCAGGCTGAACCCCCGCTCCACCTCGGAAAGAAAGCGGCGGCAGTTCAGGACGATATCCGTGCCGCCACGGAACAGACCTCCGCCGATCAGCACCAGCAGGTCTCCGCCGTAGCTCCGGATTATTTCCTCGACGTTCGCCAGCTCCATGCCGCCGGCGGGCGCCGGGAAAATGGGCCTGAGAGGTCCCGGTTCTTCCCTGCCGGCCCGCGCCGTGGCAAGGCATTCCTCTCTGGAAAGCGGAAAACGTCCGCCGTAGTTCGGAAAGATGGAGACGTCCGCTCCGGCCAGGCGCATGAGAGTACCGAAGAGAACGTGAGGCGCGATGCCCTGCGGATTGACGGCGTAGCTTCCGATGAAGGCGGGATGCGCGAAAACGGGCAGGTCGATTTCCGGCCCGGCAAGTGCCCGCATCGTGTCCAGTCCCACGAGGCCGGGCGTCACCAGCACCCCGCCGGCGCCAAGTTCTCTGGCGCGCAGCGCCCGCTCCAGAACCTGTCCGGACGGGGCCGTGACGTTGGGGACGTAAATGCTCCTGCGGCCGGATTTGGCGTTGGCCGTTCGCACCGCGTCGACACAGCGGGACACGCGCTCCTCGAACGGGGCAAACACCTGGTTCGTGAGACCGTGGTCGTCCTTGACGATGTCGATGCCGCCCTCCGCAAATTGCCCGGCCAGCCTCGCCATATCGGCGGCGGACAGCCCCATGGGCTTGAGCGCGGAGAAAAGCAGCGGGCGGTCGGGAACGCCGACGATCTCGCGAATGCCGGAGACCCCGAAACGCGGTCCGGGAAGAAACTCAAAAATCGCCCGATCGGGGCGGATGCCCGCCAGTTGAATTCCCCGCTTGATGCTGATGTTGCCGAAAATGACGTTGAGAAACTGGGTGAACTCCCCGGACGCGATCTCGTCCGCAAAACTGATGACGGCGAGGTAACGTCCGCCGTGTTCTTTTTCATTTTTTTCGATTTTTTCGATGGCCTCGACGCGGCCCGTCAGCTCCCGGGGGACGGCGCCGGGGGGCAGCAGTGAAAACGGAAACTCCACCGTCTGTTCCACGCAGATGTCCTCCGCCATACTGCGGGCGGTCTGTTCATCTCCGGCCTCCAGACGGTACACGGCCGAAAAACGGCCTCCGCCGATCATGCCCTGTGTGCGGGCGTCGTCATAACCCTCAAAAAACACGGGATCTCCCCTTTTCTTGCCAATATCATCAACTTAAGCAAATAAGCAAAATCACGGGGCTCCGCCCCCCGGAAAAAACCCCGCAGGGGACGAGTCCCCTGACCCCATTAATTTTCTTCCTCAAGTTGTTGACATTGCTCTCCTTACGCAAAGGCGTGTTCAGAGCGATTCGGCCTTCGCGTCGCTGTGTGCCGCCGGGGTGTACGTTTCCATCAGGCTCTTTTCGTCGATGGCGAAGCGCTCGCCGATGATCTCCTCCACGGCGGAGACGACGGCCATGGCGTCCAGCCCGTACTCCCGCATCAGATAACGGCGGCTGGCGCCGTGCGCGAACGTATCCTGCAGGCCGAGGCGGCGCAGCGGCCTGCCGACCCCGGCCTCCGCCATGCACTCGGCGACGACGGAGCCCAGACCTCCGACGACGCTGTGATTTTCCAGCGTGATGACGCCCCGGCGGCTGGCTGCCGCCGCCTCCAGAATCTCCGCGGGCTCGAAGGGCTTCAGTGTGGAGACGTGATAGTGCGCGATTTCGACGCCCCTGTCGCGCAGCGCGGCGGAGGCCCTCATTCCCTCCTCCGTGCAGATGCCGCTGGTGACCAGCACGAAATCAAAATCTCTTCCGGAGGAAAGCCTGCGGTGCCTGCCCAATTTCATGGGCTCGTTTCTGTCGAACAGCCGCGGCGCCTCGCCGCGCAACTGGCGCACGTACACCGGGCCCGGCGTCTCGCAGGCCACGTCCAGCGCCGACTCGACCTCCAGGGCGTCGCCGGGCTCCAGCACGGTCATGTTCGGCAGCGCGCGCATCACCGCGATGTCCTCGATGGCCTGATGGGTGGCGCCGCCGGGGGTGAGGATGCCCGGCAGAAAGCCGAACATTTTGACCGGCAGGTTGGGGTAGGCGATCGACATGGCGATCTGGTCGAGGGCGCGGCGGTAAATAAACACCCCGAAGGTATGCACCAGAGGCATCAGGCCCTGACGGGCCATGCCGCCGGCAAAGGCAAGCATATTCTGCTCCGCGATGCCCATCGACAGAAAGCGCCCGGGGTACGCGTCGCGAAAGGCGTCCGCCTCGCAGGACCCGGTCAGGTCCGCCGACAGCACCCAAGCCTCGGGATGATCCCTCCCCCACTCCACCAGATGTCGCGCGTGAACTTTGGCCAGTATTTCCATGGCGATACCACCCCATAATGATCGTAAATGAACCGATTTTAAGCCCGGGAGACGAGGGGCTCCTGAGCTTTAATTCAGAACTCTCTCTAACGCGCCAGCTGGTGCAGCGACCGCGCCAGCAGCTCGATTTCCGCGGGCGTATTGTAGAACGCAAGCGAAGGGCGCACCGTGCCCTCGTAACCGAAGCGTCGCAAAATGGGCTGCGCACAGTGGTGTCCGGCGCGCACGGCAATCCCGACGCCGTTCAGGTATTTTCCGACCTCCGCGTTGTCGTGCCCGTCCAGCACAAAGGGCAGCACGCTCGCTTTTTGCGCTGCGGCGCCGACCAGAGTCAGCCCCGGAACGGCACGGAGTTCGCGCATACCATATTCTAACAGTTCGTGTTCATATCGGGCGATGTTTTCCATGCCGATGGCGGACACGTAGTCGATGGCCGCTCCCAGGCCGACCGCGTCGGCTATGTTGGCGGTCCCGGCCTCGAATTTCTGCGGAGCCTTCTGATACAGCGTCCGCTCGAAGGTGACGTCGGCTATCATGTTGCCGCCGCCCTGCCAGGGGCGCGCCGCCTCCAGCGCGTCCTCTTTGCCGTACAGGACGCCGATGCCGTTGGGGCCAAAGATCTTGTGCCCGGAGAAGACGAAGAAGTCGGCGTCGAGCTCGGACACGTTCACCGGCATGTGCGAAACCGACTGCGCCCCATCCACGCACGCGCGAACGCCTCTGCCGTGAGCGACGGCGATCATCTCCTTTATAATAGTGCACAAGCCGGTCGATGACCTGCCGGGGGCGTTGGGTGGTGGCCGCATTGTCCAGCCAGACGAGTTGTCGGCCATCCACCTGCTCCGATAAAATCGGAAAGTCGGCGCGAATCTTTT
>JAISSA010000272.1 GCA_031273365.1 Synergistaceae bacterium | reverse complement strand
AGTTTTTTTATATGCGTATGACAAGAATTTAGATTTTGGTTATGTTTGCGTGAAATACGTATGCATATAAAATAGTCCAAAATTATATGCGTATTTTGGGTGACAATTTGCACTTGGATATAGTATATCACACTGCTTATGTTTCATACGCATATAATTCTTTTGGGAATTTACGTTTGTAAACTTTGCCGTGCGGAGGGGTTCCATTGCGAACATATGCTTTCAAACTGTATCGCTCAAAACGCAATAAACGCCTTAAGCAGAAAATCAGTCTTGCTGGTGTGATATACAATCACCTGATTGCCCTGCACCGACGCTATTACCGGCTGTTTGGGCATAGCTTAGGTGCATATAGACTCAAGAACCACATTACCAAACTCAAGAAGACCAAACGCTTCTTATTCTGGAATAACCTCGGCTCTCAGGCAATCCAGGATATTGCGGAGCGTATCGACCGCGCATATAAACTATTCTTTCGCAACCTGACACATCGCATCAGGGCAGCGCCGCCAGGTTTCAGGAAGGTGCGTCGATATCGCTCGTTCACGTTGAAACAGGCCGGATATAAACTTCTCTCCGGTAACCGCGTAGTCATCATGGGTCATGAGTACAAATATTTCAAATCACGCGAGATTGGAGGTAAAATAAAAACGCTCACGGTGAAGCGAGACGCATTAGGCGACTTCTGGCTGTACTTCGTTACGGATGAAGATATCGAGCCAATTGAGACAAGATCGGGTAAAAGCGTCGGTCTCGACTTTGGCTTAAAAACATTCCTCACCACGTCGGACGGAGAAAAAATAGAGTCGCCATTTTTCATGCGACGGGCTGCCGGCAGGATAAAGGAACTGTCCCGGAAACTCAGCACGAAGAAGCGTGGGAGCAGGAACCGGACGAAGGCGATGTTCAACCTCGCGCGAGCACACCGCAGGGTTGCCAATCAACGCAAAGACTTTCATTTCAAGCTGGCGCGGGCATTGGCTCTGCAATATGCTTATATTTTCGTCGAGGACTTGAACATGAAGGCCATGCAACGCATGTGGGGCCGCAAAATATCCGACCTCGGACACGCGAAGTTCCTGAATATCCTTGCATGGGAGATGCACAAAAACGGATCACAGGGCGCGAAAATCGACCGATTCTATCCGTCAAGCAAAACGTGTTCGTCATGCTCCTATGTGTTGCCGGAACTCTCTTTGTCCATGCGGGAGTGGAAGTGTCCAAAATGCAGCGCAGAACATGATCGCGATGTCAACGCTGCGATAAATATAGAAAGAGTGGGGTCATCCACTCTTTAGGGAGAAGGCGTAAGACTGGCTTCGGTCAGCGGCCTTTGTTGATCTTAGAATCTCCTTGCTTCAGCAAGGGGAGTATGTCAAGATGTGTTCTTTTTACTCTGTCTTTCAGGAGCGCCAGGCTCCTTAAGCCAGGAAACTTCCACGATAAAGGACATGCGAAAACAGACTCTGCATACAGGGAGTCTGTTTTTTAGTGTTTTACGGAAGTGACAGGATACTCAATTCAGGACTCCGCCTCCGTTTTGCAGGATCTGAAAGATCGGGCGCACTGGACGAAAAACAGGCAAAACCCGACGCAAAGCCATATATCTGCAAGATTGAAGTATCCGGGCCTGAAGTATCCGGGATTGAAGTATTCAGGATTGAAGTACCCTGCGTCGACGTAAATCCAGTCGACGACGTGGCCGTACATCACGCGATCCATAAGGTTTCCCGTCGCGCCCGCCCACAGCAGCGGAATGCCCGGCGCAGAGCGCACCATGCGGTTTTTCAGGCACACGATCCCTAAAAATCCCGCGCCCGCAAGCGCAAGCCACCAGGCGGCCGCCGGAAACTCCTTCAGCAAAGAAAACGTGAGCCCCGCGTTAAAATGCAAACTCAGCGCGAAAAAAGAAGATTCCTTCCCCGAAAGTGCCGCGTCGAGGTTCGACAGCGCCCAGACCTTCGTCGCCCGATCCAGGGCCAGGGCTGCAATAAAAGCGGCAAAAGCGTTCAGACTCAGGGGGGCGGGGGGATGCATCCCCGCGCCCGCTCGCCTCTGGGGCTCAGAGTTTGCCCCTTCCTCAGCTTTCTGGATGGGAAGGGTGCTGGCCCCCCTGAAACCCCCGGCGTCGTTATCCGCGCCCACAGTCATCAGGGCCTCCTGAACTTTCCCGTTTCCAGAAAAGAGGCGATCGCCTCCGCCGTGTCCGGGCGCCAGTGAATCCACTCGTGAGGGCAGGGGATCAGGATTTCATCCTTCACCGCCACGTTCAGGCCCCGAACCGAGTCAAGCGTGACGAGCCCGTCGTTTTCCCCCGACAGGAGGGCTTTCCTGACGGGGTCCGGCCGAATTCCCGCGATGATCCCAATCTCGGGGGCGGGAACGTTGAGCGGCGGGGCAATGTTCGGTCCGGGCTCCGACAGGTCCGGCAGGCTCCGGAAAATGCGCCGCAGGCGCGGAGCGGCCCACAGCGCCCGGTTGCCGTGACGGGTGCCCCTGTTGGGCGTTCCCATCAAAACGACCCTGCCCAGCCCTTCGACGACGCGCCGCGACAGGCAGTCGCGAACGACGAGTCCTCCCATGCTGTGCGCCACAAAATGGACGACGCGGTTTTTCGACGGCGTCGGCAGCCGCTGCGCGTCGAGGTACTCCGAGAGAATTTCGCTGCACGCCCTGACGTTCCGGAACGTCGTCGGCAGGTTGGGCGCAAACGTCAGATAACCCCGACGTCCCAGTTCTTCCGCGAGATAACGCATGTTCCATCTCCGTCTCATGAATCCATGAACCAGCACGACACAGCGCTCCATCTTCATATCCACACTTTCGTATCTGCACTATAAGCCGGCCAGCTTCAGAATGTACTCCACGTCGAGGTGCTCCTGCATTCGCTTCGCCAGAGCGTCGCAGGCCCTTTCCCGCCATCCCGCGGTGTCGACGGGGGGGCGTTCGGGGAGGTTTCTTTTCCTTCTCAGGGCGTTCAGCCACGACGTGCGGAACGCGTCGTTGTTGAAAACGTCGTGCAGGTACGTCCCCGCCGCGCGAAGTTCGTCGTCCGCCAGACCGTCCTCATGTCCGTCCAGCGAGAACAGCGGATGAAAGCGCGCGTCCTCCCTCAGCCTTCGCGTCTCGCCAAAATGGATTTCGTAGCCCTCGATTCGTGCGCGCGCCTCCGCGCAGCGCGGGAGAACGGAGGGATGCACCGCTTCTCCCGCGCTGCGCACGGTCCTCTTCGTCGCCTCGAAGGTCGTGACGACGGGCAGAATTCCCAGCCCCTCGATTTCGCGGATCGTCGCGTTTTCCCTCAGATGACGGTCGTCAATGCGCTCGCCCAGCAGTTGATACCCGCCGCACACGCCGAAGATGAACCCGCCCGACGCGTAAAAATCCCGGAGACGCTGAGCCAGGCCCGAATCATGGAGGGCCTTCATGTCCTGCACCGCGTTCTTGGTGCCGGGAATGATCACGGCGTCGAGGCGGGGAATGGGCCCCGGCTCGTCGAGCTCGATCAGGTCCACGTCGTCCTCGAACGCGAAGACCTCCATGTCCGTGTGATTCGAGATGCAGGGAAGCCGCACGACGCCGACGGCAAGGCGATCTCCCCCACGGATGCTGCCGCGCCAGTTGACCGAGAGCGAGTCCTCCCCCGGTATGCGGACATCCGGCAGCCAGGGCATCACCCCGACGACCCGAATTCCCGTGCGCTCTTCCGTCCAGCGAACGGCGGGCTCGAAAAGCGAAAGGTCCCCCCGAAACTTATTGAAGACGATGCCCCGGACCCGTCCGCGGTCTTCGCCCAGAAGCTCCAGAGTCCCGACAATGGAGGCCAGCGCGCCGCCCCGGTCCACGTCCGCCGCCAGAATCACGGGGACGTCGGCCTCGCGCGCCACGCGCATGTTCACGATCTCCGTCTCGTTCAGGTTGACCTCGGCCGGGCTGCCGGCCCCCTCGACGACGATCACGTCAAAGTTTTTTTCGATGTGGGACAGCGCCGCGCGCACCGCCGCCAGCCCCTCGTTCATCGTGAAGGTTCGGTAGTAATCCCGTTCGGCGGGCACGTCGAAAACGCGGCCCATCAGGACGATCTCGGAGGACGTGTCCCTGCGAGGCTTCAGCAGAATGGGGTTCATGAAGACCTCGGGGGCGAGTCGGCCCGCCTCGGCCTGTACGGCCTGTGCCCTGCCCATCTCCAGCCCGTCCCCCGTGACGCACGAATTGTTCGACATGTTTTGAGATTTGAAAGGACAGACCCTGTATCCCCTGTCCGAAAGAATGCGGCACATCCCCGTAACCAGAAAACTTTTACCCGCATCGCTGCTGGTTCCCTGCACCATGATGCCCTTCATCGCAAACGCCCCTTCATTTCGCGCATTTTCAGCAAGCGCACGTTCAAACGCCCTGG
>JAISSA010000040.1 GCA_031273365.1 Synergistaceae bacterium | reverse complement strand
GAAAACCGGTTTTTACGTCATCTCTCAATCGGGAGACACCATGCGGATCGAAGTCCCGGAAGGTTTCAAGCCTCGGGCCTGGTAACCGGGAACCGTTTGAACCCATACCGCTCGATCCCGTAACGAGGGGAGCCACCAGGCCCGTTCATTTCCCGCGCTTTACGTCCACCTTCACGGCGCTGTACTTCACCCGGCCCTCGGGCGTGATGTCCACGCGGATGTAGTGGTGGAACGAGGCGGGGCTTCCCCTGTCGTAGAGCCCGCCTCCGCCGCCGCCCGTGATGATGAAGGGGGTGTCGCCCCACCGGCCGGTGTAAAACGAGTGGATGTGGCCCGTAAAGATCATGGTGATGCCGTATTTATCCGTCAGGGCGTTCAGCCGTTCGACGTTCTCCGGTCTGCCGCTCATGTCGTGCAGCCTCTTTCTGTTGGGGCGAGGATCGCGCAGGGGGCGATGCATCATCAGGAAACGCCGCGCGAAGGGGCGCGATTTTTCCAGCTCTCCCTCCAGCCAGGTGAACTGTTCTTCGCTTAAAGACCAGTCCTGCCCGTTGTCCAGAACGATGAAGCACGAGCTTCCCACCGCAAACGAGTAGTAGTGGGGCGAGCCGAAAAGGCGCGAGTACCGCGCCGCGTTTTTCGACCTGAAATGATCGTGGTTGCTGGCGCAGGTCAGAAAGGGCAGTTTCAGGCCACGGACGTGACGAAAAAAGGTCTCCTCGTACTCCGCGTCCGTGGCGAGGTCCACCAGGTCCCCGAGGTTGAAGACGAAAAGCAGGTCTTTTTCCCTCAATATCGCGGAGAGGACCTCGGGAAACTTCGAGTTCGGTCCCTGCGTGTCCCCCACGACGACGAACGAAAACGCCTCCCGGTCGCGTGGAACGCGCGCCAGATTCTCGTCGTTCCACGCCGCCCCGGCGGGCAGGGGGCAAAGGATTCGGAAAAAGACCAGAAAAAGAAACAACAGTGTCGGGAGAACCCCGCGAAACTCGACAAAACGATTCAATCCCCGGGGACCTCGGCCCCGATGGTCCTTTTTATCCGGCACTCCCTTTATCGCGCTTTTCACAATACATCACCCTCGCATTCTTCGTAAATTCGCGCCGACGCGAATTCAGCATGTAATGTAGCATAAACACCTGTACATTTGTACACCCTTCCTCACGCACAAACATACAATGACCTTCGCGGCCCGATCGCGTACACTTCTGGCAATACGACGAGGGGAAGTGTTTCGCGTGAAGATGAAGATGACCTCCTGCGACTGGGAGCGGCTGTTGCTGGCGATTATTTTATGCGTGATGGCGATGCTGTACCTCATGGAACCCATGTGGAGCGTAAGGTAGGAAAATACAGAAAAAGGCATAAAAGAGTGAATGGAGGTAAGCGAAGATGAAGACCATAAAGAGATTTTTTCGTATTCTGCTGATAGCGGCGCTTGTCGGAGGAGGAAGCTGGTACGCCTTCTTTCGGACGCAGCCCGTTCGGTATGTTTACCGGACGCAGCCCGTGACGAAGGGGTCTGTTACGGCCACGGTCAGCGCGACGGGGAGGCTCAATTCGGTGGGGATGGTCGAGGTCGGCACGCAGGTATCCGGGACGATCCAGGCCATTTACGTCGACTACAACAGTCCCGTCAGAAAGGGACAGCTGATTGCGCTGCTCGATCCCGACGTTTTGAAGTCGCAGGTCGAACAGGTGAAGGCCAGCCTGGCTCTGGCCCAGGCCGGCGTGACGAGCGCCAGGGCCTCCGTCGCGGATAAAAAACGCGCATGGGAGCGCAATAAGGAGCTGTGGGCGCGCAATCTGATCGCAAAAAGCGACCTGGACAGCGCGGAAACGGCGCTGACGCTCGCGCGGGCAACCCTCACGGAGAGCGAGGCCAGGGTTGTCCAGGCGAAGGCCTCGCTCCAGCAGGCGGAGACGAACCTCGATTACGCGAAGATCGTCTCGCCCGTCGACGGGGTCGTCATCTCCCGTAAGGTCGACGTGGGGCAGACGGTGGCGGCCAGCCTGCAGACGCCGACGCTCTTCTCGATAGCGCGCGACCTGACGCAGATGCAGGTCGAGGCCAGCATTGACGAGGCCGACATCGGGCGCATCGCGGAGGGGCAGAAGGCCGAGTGCAAGTTCGACGCCTGGCCGAAGCAAACCTTCGAGGGGACGGTAACGCAGGTGCGTCTGCACCCGGAGGTCGTCTCGAACATCGTCACCTACACGGTCGTTTTGAGCGTCGCCAACGCGGACATGAAGCTGAAGCCCGGTATGACAGCCAACGTCACGATCGTGACGGACCGGCGCGACGACGTCCTGAAAATTCCCGCCGCCGCCCTGCGCTTCAGCCCGCCGCCCGACGCCGTTCCCGCGGAGCGGACGGAGACGGAGGCCGCGGCCTCCTCGCCCCTCGGAATGCCGCGTTTCCTTCACGGGAGCAGCCAGAGCAGGAGCGAGCAGGTGGTGTGGCTGGTGGAGAACGGCCGGCTCGTGGGGAGCGTTCCGCTGGGAGAGCAGGGACTCAGCGACCGCACGTGGGTGGAGATCGTAAACTCCCCGTTGAAGGAAGGTCAGGAGCTGGCCGTCTCCTTCAGCAAAGAAACGGGCGAATCGGGCGCGGCCCTTGCGGGGACGAAACGATGAACCCGGCGGAGCGTCCTCTGATCGAGGTGCGGGACCTCGTGAAGGTTTACCGCACCGGCGACGTGGAGCTGCACGCGCTGGACGGGGTTTCGTTTTCCATCGACCGGGGCGAGTTTGTGGCGGTAATGGGGCCCTCGGGGTCCGGGAAGTCGACGACGATGAACATGCTGGGCTGCCTGGACTCTCCGACGGCCGGGGAATATTTTCTCGACGGCCGGAACGTGGCCGCGCTGTCCGGCGACGATCTGGCGGAGGTCCGCAACTGCGGGCTGGGGTTTGTCTTTCAGGGGTTCAACCTCCTGCCGCGCCTCGACGCGCTGGGCAACGTCGCGCTGCCGCTGGTGTACTCCGGGGTGGGCGCAGCGGAGCGCCGCGAGCGCGCCGTAACGGCTCTCGAACGGGTCGGGCTGGGCGACCGCCTGCACCACAGGCCCAACCAGATGAGCGGCGGACAGCAGCAGCGCGTCGCCATCGCGCGGGCGCTGGTGGGCAGGGCGCCGCTGATCCTGGCCGACGAGCCGACGGGCAACCTCGACACCAGAACGAGCGAGGAGATCATGGACCTGCTCGTCGAGGTCAACGGCGAGGGGAAGACCATCGTCCTCGTCACCCACGAGCCGGACATCGCGGAGTACGCGAAGCGCGTGCTGCACTTCAGGGACGGAAAACTGGCAAAAGACGAAAAAAAGACCGCGGGCTCCGCCCGCACCCGGCAGGGAACGTGTTCCCTGGCAGGCATTCAAACTCAGGGGGGCGGAGCCCGCTCAGCTCTGGGCTTCGCTGGCCCCCCTGAAACCCCCGATGTTTTGAATGAACGGGTGCAGGGGACTCGTCCCCTGCCGGGGTTTGGGGCGGAGCCCCATGATTTCTCCGGTGAGGAGGTTTTACGATGACAGAGATTCTTCGAACCGCAGTTTCCTCGCTCCTGGCCAACAAGATGCGTTCGCTGCTGACGATGCTGGGCGTGATTATCGGGGTCGGCGCCGTCATCGCGATGGTCGCGATCGGTCAGGGAGCGAGCCTTCAGATGGAAGGGCTGATCTCCGGGATGGGCAGCAACATGATCATCCTGCGCCCCGGCACGCCCCGCACGGGCGGAGTGCGTCAGAGCGCGGGCAGCGGGGCGACGCTGACGCTGTCGGATATCATGGCGATTCGGGACGAGTGCTGGTCCGTTCAGGAGATTGCCCCCCAGGTAAGCATAGGGGCCCAGCTTATTTTCGAGAATCGGAACTGGGCGTCGCAGGTGACGGGGACGACGTCGGGTTTCTTTCGCATCCGCGACCTTTCGGTGAAGCTCGGGCGTCTCACGGACGACGAAGACGAGCGGAACGGCGCGAAGGTCTGCGTTCTCGGGCAGACGGTGGCGACGAACCTCTTCGGGACGGTCGATCCCGTGGGGGAAAGCATCCGCATCAACAGAATCCCGTTCGAGGTCGTGGGCGTTCTTGCCTCCAAGGGACAGTCCTCCATGGGAGAGGACCAGGACGACTTTATCGTCGTCCCGATCACGACGGCCCAGCGCCGGCTGGTGCGCAGAGCGCCGGCCGAGTCCGTGGGAATGGCCTTCATTCAGGCGCGGGACGTGAGCATGATGGACAGCGCGATGACGGAGATCAGCGCGCTGCTTCGTCAGCGTCACCGCATCGAGGGCGACCGGGAGGACGACTTCGAGCTGCGGAACCTGACGGAGATGCTCGAAAGCCTGGCGGCGTCGACGAACGTGATGTCGCTGCTGCTGGGCTCGGTGGCGTCGATATCGCTTCTGGTCGGGGGGATCGGCATCATGAACATCATGCTGGTCTCCGTGACGGAGCGCACGCGCGAGATCGGCATCCGCATGGCGATCGGCGCGCGCGCCCGGGACATTCGTCTGCAGTTCCTGCTGGAGGCCCTTTTGTTGTCGCTAACGGGGGGGCTTCTGGGAATTCTTCTGGGCGAGGGCGCGTCGCGGGTTGTGAGCGCGCTGCTGGGGTGGCCGACGTCCGTCTCCACCGGCGCCGTCACTCTGGCTGCGGGGTTCTCCGCCCTGGTCGGCGTATTCTTCGGCTTTTATCCCGCATGGAAGGCCTCCCTGCTGCGCCCGATCGACGCCCTGCGCTTCGAGTAACGTCGGGGGACCGTATAAGCATAAGCGCGAGCCCGGACGAAAGTCCGGGCTCGCGGGTTTTTAATATTCCCGTCAATACAGGAAGGATCGAAAACTCAAGTCAGCGACGAGAGGTACGCCGTAGCCCTGTCCTTCACGCGTTTGCCGTCGGCCCGGCCCGTTACCTCCGGCATCAGGACCTTCATCAGCCTGCCCATGTCCTTCGGGGAAACGATGCCCGCCTTTTCCGCGACCGTTCGAATCAGGGCGTCCAGTTCTCCGTCGTCGAGCTGAGCGGGAAGATATGCCTCCAGAACGGTAATCTCGTTCAGCTCTTCCCTCGCCCGATCCGAGGCGCCTCCGGCTTCGTACTGCTCCGCCGCCTCCCTGCGCTGCTTGATCAGGCGGCGCACCAGCGCCCCTGCGTCTTCTTCCGTCAGCTCCACCGCTTTGCCCTTATCGGCCTGAGCTTTCTGAAATTCGGCCTTCAGCATACGCAAAACAGACAATTTCAGCGCATCACGCGCCTTCATCGCAGCAACCAGATCAGCGGCAACCTTTGCGACCAGACCCATGAAATTTACCCTCTCGTCCTGCTGCTCTTGCGTTTTCTGGCAGCTTCGGCTCTCTTCAGCTTTTTGGCGTCGCTGGGCTTTTCGTAGTGCTCCCTCTTTCTCGCCTCGCGAAGAGTTCCCACTTTCGAAACCTCTCGTTTGAATCTGCGCAGAGCATCCTCAAGGCTTTCTCCGTCTTTACGAATGACCGTCGTCATCTAAGATCCCCCCCTTCCGGGTTTTCAACCGGCCTAACCCGGCGGCCAGCTGAAATTACGCCCCGAGAGAAGGTGCAGATGAAGATGCGGCACCGTCTGGCCGCCCTGCTCCCCCGTGTTGATGACCATGCGGAACCCGCGCTCGTCGAGCCCCATGCCACGCGCTGTTTCCACCGCGCGCCCCATGATCAGGGTCCAGATATTCGGGTCGCTTACCTCGGCGGCAGATACGATGTGCCGCACCGGGAGAACGAGCAAATGAACAGGCGCCTGAGGAGCGGCGTCGCGGATCACGACGACCGACTCATCCCTGTACACGAAATCCACCGGAATTTCTCCTTTGGCGATCCTGCAGAAAATACACTCACTCACCGTACTCGCCATATCCGTACTCATCGTACCTCCACCTCACTTTACCTGCTCATTATAACATGCTTTCGCGGTGTACAACAGCAAAATCAGGGGGAAAGGCATCAAATCCTGCAATATCGGGAAAATTCAGGCCCGGTCAGGCTTCGCTTCCGACAGACGCCCTGTTTATCGATTTAAAACGGGAGTGACGTGAAAGCGTCGACCGTCCAGCTCCAGGTCCATGAAGCGCGGCTCGACGGTTCGGATTCCCTGCAGGGCGGGCACGGGGTCGGGCAGGCCGTAAATCGTTCCCGCGATCTCGAGATCGGTAGAAGAAAGATCGAACACCAGCCCCAGTCCGGGGCGGATCAGCAGAAGGCTTTCCGCGTTGTCGCGCACTGTGAGCCGCAGGAAAGAAAAGACGAGTTCCGAGCTGCTTCGAACGTCGCGCAGCGAAAGGCCGGGGCGGCCCCATGCGGAGACGAGGGCGTTCACGAATTTCGAGGGCAGAACGCGCCCTTCCGGATAAATCCGGGCCTTCGACAGAATTTCTCTGCGCATCCTTTCGGAGATCAGTCCATACTGCACCCTGTTCCAGTATTCCCCGGGGTTTGCCGTCATGGCCTCCGCCAGACGGGTGTGGATCAGCGACGCCTTCGGGACGTTGTCGGTCCTCTTCAGGCGCTCCAGGGCATAGTTTCCGTAGCGTCCGAGGTGAAAGCGCAGGTACAGAAAGTCGAAGTGGTCGGGGTCCGTTTGGCCGGCCAGAAGGCGTTCGGCCTGACTGTTGGCGGAAAGACGATAGGGGTCCAGTATGGGGGAGTTCATCGCGATGACGGCGGCCGCGAAGATCAGCGCGGCCGCGGTGTTGATGCGCCCAAGCGCGGAGGGCCACTGGCGCAGGGCGACGATCCCGGCGTAACCCAGCCCCCAGATGCCGGCCATGACGACGAAGAACGCCGCGTGGATGCGGTCGACGCTCCAGCTGTACTGCTGGATGCGGAGCCCGAGAGAGTAAAGACAGAGCGCCGTGTAGATCGGCAGGCAGAGTATGGACAGCGTGGCGACCAGCTCGATTGCCCTGCTGGGAAACGGCGAACGGGTCCCGTCCAGCCAGGCCGCGTTGGCCAGCAGAATGGTGGCCAGTTGCAGCATCAGCATCAGGGTGCTGGCCTGTCCCGTGTCCAGAAGCGCCTTGAGGCCCGAAAAAGGCAGGGAGACCACGAAGACGGCGGATAAAATGGAAAACGGCGGCAGGAGCCACGCGAGAATCGAAAGAATCCAGCGCCCAAGGGAATCGATGCCGGGATGTTTCAGGGCCAGGGTGATCGAGAAGGCGATCGTGACGCTGGTCAGGGGAAAGGCCACGATGGGGTTGAAGACGACCTTCGGCACCTGGTCGAGCCCGATGATGTCGAAAAGCAGGGAAGCGGTGAGCAGCAGCGACCAGAAGACCACCGTGACGATGGCCGCCTGAAACAGCAGAAAAATGTTGCGGCAAAGCTGAAAAAAAATTTCCGAGTAGGGAACGTGCCAGCTCCACGTGGCGATACGACACTGAAAGAAGGGCAAAAAAAGGAAAACGGCGGCGCACGTCCGTATCAGGTTCAGGTTTTGAGTGGGCAGATAATGGAACTCCGAGTCCGCGGGGAAGACGGACCAGAGCCAGTAGGCGTAAAAGAGGGAGAGCAGCAGCGCCAGGATTCCCAGAAAGCGTTTCAGACGCCGTCCCCAGTGTTCCTGCCCCAGCCAGAGAGCGAACGGGACGATGACCACGACGGAAAGGGGAAGGCCCAGGAAAAAACCCGACATCGTGTAGGAATACCTGCCCAGCAGAAGCCCCTGCAGAAGGGCGGAGACGGCAACCCAGAAATAGCGTACGCGATCGATGCCGTACATCGCCTACTCCGAGCGATAGCGGTAGGTGATGCCCGGCATGGTTTCAGGGAGGATGCGGGTGGAGAGGACGGCCTGACGCTCCTGAAATTCGACGTTATGAAGGGTCAGCGGCAGGGGGAAACGTCCGAGGTTCAGCAGAGGCTGGATGCGGTCGATCGCCCTGCGGGCGACGTAGTCGGGAACGCTCATCGTGTTGACGCGAAATTTGTAGTCCTTCAGCCAGAGCTCCCTGCCGCCCACGATCTGGAGGTCGCCCTCCGCCTCGATCAGAATGTCCAGGGTGATGAACAGGATTTTTGCCACGTAGGCGCCGCGCGCCTGAAGGCCCGCCTCCGGGGTGATCGTTATGGATATGTCCTTCCAGTGCTCGTCCCTGCCGAAAGTCTGCGAGGCCAGCCTTTCGTTGACGTCAGCTTCCCTGAGCAGGCAACGGGCGTATATCCGAAGGGCGTTCGTGCACTCGACGTTTCCGGCCGCCCACTCCGAAGGAGGGTTGAACTGAACGCCGCTCATGCGGAACGTCAGGTTTTCCACCCGCACTCCGCCGATTTTCACGCCCTTCAGGTCCATGTAGAGGTCCCGGAAGTATCCCGTGTCGTCGGGCTGTTCGTCGATCGTCAGCGACAGTTCTTCGGGGGCGAACTCGCGGACGTAGTGCGCCAGCAGCTGCGACGTGGAGTCCCGCGCGTCGATCGTCCCAATGTATTCGAAATCCGCGGCCATGCCTGACGAGGGCATAGCCAGTACGGCGGTCCACAACAGGACCAAAATATGGCGCGAAGTTTTCATTGTAAAGATCCTCCCATTGACGTGGCAAATTACCGTATTGCGCTTCGATGTCCTCTCTATATTTACTATATCATTTTACATATATCGCTGAAATTTGCCTCGTTAAAAATTTTGCAAAAAATGGCCGGGAGATTTTTAATCTTTCCCGGCCACCGTGAAAATTCCTGTTTGCGATCCAAGCGTCAACGACTTAAGCAAAACTGCGGGGCTCTGCCCCACATCCCGCAGGGGATTTTTCTCAGTCCCCTGACCCTGTTAATTTTCTTCCTTAAAGTTGTTGAGATTGGTTTTCGATCTCTGATGCCTGCGTTGCTCGTTTACGCCTTTATGGCCTCCGCTCCTGCGGCGGCAAGCGCGCGGTAGGCGTCGTAGCGCTGACGGGCCTCCTTCTCCGCCTGGTCGAAGAGCGCGTCGGCCACCTCGGGGAAGCCCTGCTTCAGAGAGGCGTAACGCACTTCGCTTTCCAGGAATTCTTTAAAGTCGGCCTTCGGCTCCTTCGAGTCCAGCGTGAAGGGGTTCTTCCCCTGATCCGTCAGGTTGGGGTTGTAGCGGTACAGGTGCCAGTAGCCCGCCTCGACGGCCTTCTTCGTCTGATCCTGCGTCCTGCCCATACCGGCCTTAATGCCGTGGTTGATGCAGGGCGCGTAGGCGATGACCAGCGACGGGCCCTTATGGGCCTCGGCCTCGGCCAGCGCTTTCAGCAGCTGGTTTTTGTCCGCGCCCATGGCGACCTGCGCGACGTAGACGTGTCCGTAGGTCATCGCCATGCGCCCGAGGTCCTTTTTGCGGACGCGCTTCCCGCTGGCCGCGAACTTCGCGATGGCCGCGGTGGGCGTCGCCTTGGAGGACTGCCCGCCGGTGTTGGAGTACACCTCCGTGTCCATGACCAGCACGTTGATGTCCTCGCCGCTGCCCAGCACGTGATCCAGCCCGCCGTATCCGATGTCGTAGGCCCAGCCGTCGCCGCCGAAGATCCAGATGGACTTCTTCACCAGGTAGTCGTAGTATTTGCATATTTGCAGGTAGTGGGGGGACGCCTCTTCCCCGCAGTTGCAGCCACAGCCGCATTCGCAGCCGCCAAAAACCTTTTCGAGCAGCGCGTCGACCTTCGCCGCGGACGCTTTGGACTTCTCCCCGTCGTCCCGGGTCTCCAGCCACTCGGCGAGCACCGCCCTGTCCTCCTCCGGGATGTCGAGCTTCAGAAGCGCCTCCACGGCGCTGACGAGGTATCCGACCATGACGTTGATGGAAAGTTTCATGCCGTACCCGTACTCGGCGTTGTCCTCGAACAGGGAGTTCGCCCAGGCCGGTCCGTGGCCCTTCGCGTCCACCGTGTAGGGCATGCTCGGCGAGGAAGCGCCCCAGATGGAGGAGCAGCCCGTGGCGTTGGCGATCATCATGCGGTCGCCGAAAAGCTGCGTGACCAGCTTGGCGTAGGGCGTCTCGCCGCAGCCGGCGCAGGCCCCGCTGAACTCCAGCAGCGGGCGCTGGAACTGGCTGCCCTGGACGGTGAATTTGTTGCCCGCGCCGGCCTTGTCCCCGATGTTTTCGATCGCGTGGGTCCAGTTGGCGATCTCGGCGCTCTGAGTCGCGATGGGCTTCATCTCGAGGGCGCTCACCGGGCAGATGTCCGCGCAGTTGCCGCAGCCCATGCAGTCCAGAACGTCGACCTGCATCTTATATTTATAACCGGCGTCCTTCAGGTTTTTGGCTTTGGGCTCGACGGCTCCGAAGCCCTCCGGAGCGGCTTTCTGCTCGTCGGCGTCCGGCAGGAACGGACGGATGGCCGCGTGCGGGCAGACCATGGCGCACTGGTTGCACTGAATGCACTTGTCGCCCTTCCACTCCGGCACGTTGACCGCGACCCCGCGCTTTTC
>JAISSA010000207.1 GCA_031273365.1 Synergistaceae bacterium | reverse complement strand
GCGGAGGAGCGTAAATATGGCGGAAAAACTGAGGGTACTGCTGGCCGACGACCATCCCATGACGCGCGCGGGCCTTGTCGCCTGGCTGGAGACGGAGGAAGGCATCGAGCTGGTGGGGCAGGCCGTCGATGGAGAGGGCGCGTGGCGCGGCATCATGGATTTGAGGCCCGACGTCGCCATGCTGGATATCGAAATGCCGGGCGGAAACGGCATCGACGTTACGCGACGGGTTCTGAAGGAGCAGCCTGCCACGAACATCCTGATTCTGACGGCCTACAACGCTCAGCAGTACGTCATGGCGGCCGTCCGCGCCGGAGCGAAGGGGTTCCTGCTTAAAACGGCTCCGTTCGACCAGGTGCGCCGGGCGATCTTCGACGTCGCGAAGGGCATTTTTTATCTTGACCCCGCCGTTTCCCTCAGGGAAACCCTGAAGGATCCCGAGGAGCTTTCGGCGCGCGAAAAGGAGGTGTTGCTGCTGGCCGGGCAGGGTATGCCGGGACATGAGACGGCCTCGCGGCTGTCCATCACCGAAAGGACCGTGCAGGCGCATCTGGCCTCGATCTACGGCAAACTCGGCGCAAGGAACAAGACGGAAGCCATCCTGATCGCGCTGAAAAAAGGCATCGTCCTGCTGGACGAGCTTCATCTCGAAATGTCCGACACGGAAGCCCGCCGGGGAGCCGCAACGCAGGCCCCCCGAACCCGATAAAAAAAGGGGGGGCGGGGGGGCCGGATGCGTAAGCACCGAACGGGCTCCGCCCCCCCGAACTTCAATCATGAAGAAACACTTGCTGCTTCTTTTGATGTTTCTGGTGACGTTCCTCTCCGCCGTGAACCTGTTCGTGACCGTTTACGCCTACAACAAACAGGAGCAGGCGATGAACTCCATGATGTGCTCCTACGTTCTGGAGCTGGCGGAGAGGTTCAACCAGGCCACGTCCTATTCCGTGTACAGCGAAAGAAATTATTTCGGCGAGCGCGGCATGATGCGCTTTCGCATGTTGTCGATGTCCCCCGTCATGACGGACGCGGAAAAGGGCGGCGTGCTGGTCCTGACGAAGGATAAAAGAATCCTGACGGCCTCTCCGGGCGCGGAGAAACTGCTCAGCCTCTGGAAGGGCGACCTCGTCGCCGGAGAGCCGACGGAGGTGTGCGGCGACGACGGAAACAGCTATTATATGGTTGCACGGGAGCTCAACGGAGGACTGTACGCGCTCGCCGCCGTCTCCAAATCTCACCTCATGCAGCCCGTCACGGGGTTCTGGCGGTTCGGCATGGCGGCGACGTCGGCGATATCCGCCACGCTTCTGCTGGGGATGTTCGTGCTGTGGAGGTACCTGGTGGCCCCGTTGCGCGGCATCGCCGAGGGCGTGGCGAACATGAAGTGGGGCAGGGAGCTTCCGGCTTTGCCGTCCAGGTCGATTCTCTTCGAGATCGGCCAGCTCCTGAAGGCGCTCCAGGAACTGGCCGCCGGCGCTATGGCCCGGGAGGAGATGAAAATACGCTATATCGGCGATCTGGTGCAGGTCCAGGAGTCGACCCGCAAGCGTCTGGCGCGGGACCTCCACGACGGGCCGCTGCAGGGCGCAGTGGCGGTCATCAAACGCATCCAGCTGGCGAGAGAGGCGCTTCAGCAGCAGGGACCGTCGACGGGCGACGCTTTCAGGGAACACCTCGAAACCGCGGAGGCCGTCTCGCAGGAGGTCGCGGGGGAAATTCGCGACTACTGCGACGAGCTTTCCCCGTCGTGGGTGAAACTGGGCCTGAAAAGCGCCATGTACGAGAACGCGGACCGGCTCGCCTCCGTCTACGGCGTCGACGTCGACGTCGAGATCGACGCCGGGGTGGACCTTCGGGAGTCCCACGAGGGCATCCCGGAAGAACACGTTCTCGCTCTGGTCCGCATCCTGCAGGAGGCGGTTTCCAACTCGGTGCGCCACGGAGAAAGCCACAATATCCGGGCGACTCTGAGGGAGGAGGGAGCAGGTCTGCGCTTTACCGTCCGGGACGACGGCAGGGGTTTTCATTTTCACCACGCCGATGCGGACTCGGACACGGCCTACGAAAACCTCCGAACCACGGGCCATCGGGGGCTGGCGAACATGCACGAGAGGGTCCGGCTGCTGCGGGGAACGATGCGCGTAAAATCCGAGCCCGGTCAGGGCTGCCTTATCGACATCGCCTTCCCGCTGGCGGGAGACTGAGGGGGGCGCCACCCTGTCAAATTTGACAATGAAAAAGCTGTCGGTTTGTACAATTGCGAAAGGGCAAACCGCGGCGTATCCTTACCACCATAAACCGAATTTTTACGAAAAATAAACGGAGGTGTTGTGTTATGCGTGTTTTTAGAAGATATTCAGGTATCGCGTTTCTGGCGCTGGCGCTGGCGGTGGTCCTCGGGCTTCCGACGGCGGGAGCGGCAGCTTCGGCGAAGGGATCCTACACGGACAATCCCATCGTACAGATCGTGAAGGACACGTCGCCCGCGGTCGTCAACATCGACGTGGAGACGGTGTCCAGGCGTTCGGCGCTGCCCTTGCCCTTTCAGGACGATCCATTTTTCAAGCGGTTCTTCGGGGAGAACTTCCGGGAATTTTCCCGCTCCGTCCCCATGAAGGGGCGCGGTTCCGGCTTCATCGTCTCGAAGGACGGGCAGATTCTGACGAACAACCACGTCATCGACAGGGCGGACAAAATCACGGTCACTCTGTCGAACGGCAGGATGTACGAGGCCGAGGTCATGGGGAAAGACCCCACCTTCGACTTGGCGGTCATTAAAATAAAGCCCGACGCGAACCTGACGACTCTTTCGCTCGGGGATTCCGATACGATCCAGGTGGGCGAGTTCGTGGTCGCCATCGGCAACCCCTACGGGCTGGAGCACTCGGTCACCGTGGGCGTCATCTCCGCCAAAAACCGCAGCATCCACACCAGCGACGTCAATTTCGACGGTTTCTTGCAGACCGACGCGGCGATCAACCCCGGCAACAGCGGCGGGCCGCTGCTCGACATGGACGGCAGGGTCGTCGGAATCAACACCGCGATCATTCCCTACGCGCAGGGCCTGGGGTTCGCCATCCCCGTGAACATGGCGAAACAGATCATGAACGACCTCGTCGCCTACGGAAAAGTCAGGCGCGGCTGGCTGGGCATCTCCGTACAGACCCTGACGAAGGAGTTCGCGGAGGCCTATAACATCCAGGCGGAGGAGGGCGTCATCGTCGGCGACGTCTTCCCGGACTCCGCGGCGGAGCGCGCGGGCCTGCAGCGGGGCGACGTGGTCATTTCGGTCGACCGGGAAAAGGCCAAAGACGTCGCGGCGTTCGTCAATAAAATTCGCTCCTTCGGGCCCAACGCGGAAATAAAGCTGGAGATCGTTCGCGGGGGCAAAAAGCTCACTCTGTCGGCCAAGCTGGATGAAATTCCCGACAGCGAGGGCGCCGTCGCCTCCGGAGGCCCGGCGCAGGGCGACGCTCTGGCGGGTATCGGAATCGGCGTTTCCGAGCTGACGCCCGAACTGCGTCGGCAGTACAGGATCGAGAGCAGAACGGGACTGGTCGTCACCGAGGTCGCCGGAGGCTCCCCGGCGCAGACCGCCGGAGTCCGCGAGGGGGACCTGCTTCTCGAGGTCAACGGAAAGAAGATCTCCAACCTGAAACAGCTGGGCGCTTCCGTGAAGCGGGGCAGCAAATCGATTGCATTCCTGATCGAAAGAAACGGGAGGACGTTCTTCGTTTCCCTGCGAAGCGAGTAAAGACCGCGCAGCGCGCAAAGATCATGAAATAAGCCTCAAATCACAGGCAAAAAAATAGCGCCTCGCAAGTGTCAGGCTATTGTTGTTATCGTCAGCAACAAAAACTTTCACCTGCGAGGTGCGTTTATTATGGCAGATAACCCGTTCGAAAACGACATCTCAGTCGTGGAAAATGCTCCTGAAGAGACTGCTTTTTATTGCTTCTCCCCGGTGCTGGCGACATGCGCTCGACACCGGAATTTTTGCACCTCGCCTCCCGTTTAAGAAAAAAATAAGAAGTTGCCCATAGCTTCTTAAGCTTTTGGATGTATCCTTCAGTCGTTGGAAAATAATCTAAAAAAACTGAAGGAGAGAGCTTCTGAATGAGCGGAATATTGGTCGTCGATGACGACGAAGAAATTCGGACTCTGCTGCGGCTTTTGCTGAGCAACGCCAATTACGACGTCACCGAGGCGGCCGGGGGTGACGAAGCCCTTGCCCTGCTGCGTCGCGAGACATTTTCCCTTGTGCTGCTCGACGTCTCGATGCCCGACAGGGACGGCTTCGAGGTCGGCGCGGAGATGCGGACGTTCAGCAACGTCCCCATCCTCTACCTGACCGCGCGGGGACAGGAGTACGATAAAATCCGGGGCTTCGCGGCAGGCGGCGACGACTATCTGGTGAAGCCCTTCGCCTCCTCCGAGCTTCTGGCCCGGGTGGGGGCGCTTCTGCGCCGCTATCTGCAGTATGGGGCCGGGGCGTCCCCGTCCGAAAAGAAAATTCTCTCCGTCGGCGAGCTTTGTATCGACGAGGACGCCTGCAGGGTCACCGTGGCGGGCCGGGAAAAGAAGCTGACCGCGAAGGAGCTCGAGATCCTGCTGCTGCTTTGCCGGACGCGGGGAAAGGTCTTTTCCGCGGAGAACATCTATGAATCCGTGTGGAACGAACGCGGCTGCGATTCCACCGCCAACGTCGTGATGGTCCATATTCGAAAAATTCGCGAAAAAATCGAGCGCAACCCCCGGGAGCCGGAGTACCTGAAAACGGTCTGGGGCATGGGCTACAAGATTGATTATTGAGCGGGCTCAATGGCTCGAGTGGGCGGATCGATTCTCCCGCCTGACGTCCCAGGTTCGGGAAAACATGAAGCTTCAGCTTCTGGCGTCGATTCTGCTGTGTCTGGGGCTCTCCTGCGGGTCTTTTTTCGCCTTTCACCTCGCCATACGGGCTTACCGGCTGAACCGATGGGCAGGAGAGGACGTCGGGGCAAAGCTGGCGGAGCTGGAACGGGACTTCCAGGCCCGCGTCCCGGAGGAGGGCAGCACCGACGCGGAGGCCATCGGACGCTGGGCCCGCGAAAAGGGCGTTACGGTTTTTGTCGTTTCTGACGACGGCCTTCGCCCGCGTTCTCTCAGCTTTCTCGAAGGGATCGCTCCGGAGGGTCCCGCGTTTCTGCACCCGACCGTCGTCCGCCGCCGGGACGGGAAGGTCCACTTTCTGTACGTGCCCCTGCGCTCTCTGCGGTTCGTCTCATGGGCCGTCAGCCTGTTGCTCGCCTTCGACGTCTTTCTGGTTTCGCTGGTTTTCGTCCTGAAGAAAAAGCTCGATTACATCCAGAGGATCGAGCGGGGCATTTCCGTGCTGGAGTCCGGCGACCTCGACCACGTGATCCCGGTGGAGGGCGCGGACGAGCCGGCGCGGCTGGCGGCGAGCATCAACCTCCTGAGCCGCTCCATTCAGGACCGCATAAGCTCCGAGCAAAAGGCTCTCTCGGCCAATCGGGAGATCATCGGCGACCTTTCGCACGACATCCGCACGCCCCTGACCGTGGGGATGGGGTATTTGACTCTGCTGCTGGAGAAGGAGGACCTGAGCGAGCGGGAACGCCGGGAATATCTGGCCCTCGCTCTGAAAAAGGCCGAGCAGATAAAAGAGAGAACGCGGGCGCTGCTGGATTTCGCGACCCTGACCTCGGGGCAGCTCCCCGTTCACAGGACCGTCGTCGACGTTCGGACGATGGTCGACCAGCTGAAGGAGGAGCTGTCGGCCCTCGCGAAGCTGCGCGTCGAGGACGGGCTTCCGGAGGGCGCGACGCTTTGCGGCGACGTGGGCCTGCTGGAAAGGCTGTTCGACAACCTGCTCTCGAACCTGCAAAAGCACGGCGACACGACGCGCCCCGTCATCTTTCGGGCCCGCCTGCGGGACGGCGGCGTTCTGCTCGAAACGGAAAACGCGATCGCCGGACGTCCGCGCGCGGAAAGTTCCTCGCTGGGGCTGAAAATCTGCGCCTGCATCCTGGAGCTCCACGGCGGACGCCTCGAAACCGAACGGGACGGA
>JAISSA010000170.1 GCA_031273365.1 Synergistaceae bacterium | reverse complement strand
TATGGACGCTGGGGCCGGCCGATCCGGGCGAGCGGGCGCGGGGCGACGTGATGCTCGAATTTCTGCTGGACATGGGCGCGACCCTTCTGCTCTTCGGAATGTGGCGGCGTCTCGTCGCGCACGTCGCGGACCTGCTGCGTCCTGTGGGGTTGCACGTCTCCCGGACGTTTCAACCCTCCGACGCCGGACAGGTCCGCTTGATTTTCGCCCTGCAGGAGCGGCAGGGCGAAAAGGGAACGGAGGATTCGGGAAGGGGGGCTGTTTACCTGAACTCCGGGGGCGTGATCGTTCCCGCAAAAAGTCGCTGTGCCTTCATCATACTGAGCGGAGCGCCGGAGGAGCCGCCGGTCCCGCTGCGGTGCTCCTCCTGCGGCCCGAAGGGCTGCGACTTCGGCCGGATGGGGCTGTGCCCGGCTGAGCTGTTCTGATCAGCGATGTTCAAAACGACAGCAGTTGAGGTTCTTCCTGCCGGAATTCCGCGTGTGCGTTACGCATGGCTGCCCCATTCAGGGAGTTCATTTCCACGTCTTCATTCCCCCACTGGCGCCAGCCTGGTCGATGAAACCGGGCGAACAGCTCGAGCCAGGGGCCGGGCGAACACGACTCGATCAGGTCGTAGAACTCGTCCGGCTTACGGGAATGCTCCCGCTTGCGGGTGGACAGGATATTTACCTGTGTCCTTCCCGGTTCGAGCGTTCTCATGCCTCCGCGCACGCCAAAAAGCAACAGTTCCGTCACATTACGAAAATAAAAGCCCACCCCTCTGCCATCAGGGCCGCCATCCCTGCGAATTTTATACCAGACCAGATTTGACTTATAGGAGAACCCCCAGGCCGCCATTACCTTCAACCCCTCGGGGAGCAACGCGTTTGGAACCCAGAGGTAGAGATGCGATTTGGCGGCTGCCAGCCTGGCCACGGGGAGTTCCATAATTTCTTCCAGCTCCATCGTTGGGTATCTCAATAAACGCCGATGTTCCGGGGCCACTTTGCCCGTGCGGTTTTGAAATTGCCATGGAGGATCCGCCAGAATGGTGGAATACCGATTTTCCACCCCGGCTTTCCTGAGCAAATCCTCCGAGGGATTCAGTTCTGCTGCATCGGTTTTATAAACTTTATCGTTCCACTCAGGTTTCATTTTAACATTACAGGGCCCCGGCCGAGATCGCGGGTTACGCGCAGATCGCGTTGCAGTAACCCACGCCGAACGGCCCCTCGTAGGAGAGCACCTCGATCGCGCTTTCAGATCTGCCTTCATATTCAGACCTGCCTTCTTCAGCTCTGCCTTTCAGCGCCCGGCAGAGGCCGAGCATCGCCATGACGGAGCGCAGGCCGCACTCGCCGGCGTCCTCCAGTTCCTGCGGCGTCAGAGCGAGCAGCGGCTGCGGGTCGGCCGATGAGAGCGCGGCGACGACCGCAGCGTCGAACTTCTCCCCGGCGGGGCTGTAGCCGGAGGGCGCGCCGCGCGTCAGGCGATGCGACAGGTCGCCGCTCGCCAGCAGGGCCCAGCCCGATCCATCCTCGAACGACGCCAGAGTCTTCCCCAGGTTCAGAGCCGACCCCGGGTCGAGGCCGATCGGCGAGGCCAGAACGACGGGGGGCAGGCCCTTCCACGCGCGTTCCAGAAAGTACAGCGGCACCAGCGACCCCTGGTCGCGCGTCAGGTCGGGATTGTTCATCCCGAGTCGCGCGGGCGTGCCGTTCGCGGTCAGGTGCGCCGTCAGGGCCTTCAGCTTTTCCATGGGCGTCTCCAGCCGAAACGCGACCGCCGGCGCGTCGAACGGCGCAAGGGACCCGCCGGGGTGCGGCGCGCCGTTGAGAAAAAGCGCCCCGGGCGCCCAGGGCTGATGAGGGGAGAGCAGCAGCAGAACCTCCGGCCGTCGGTCCGCAATGCGTTCCGTCAGGCGGTCAATCCCCGAGAGCGTGAGGGCCGCCTCCCGTTCACGCCCGCGCCCGACCTCCGGCACGATGATGGGGGGATGCGGCGTCAAAGCCGACCAGAGCCACGACATGTGAACGACACCTCCATTGAGTAACACCTCCAATATATTATGACTCTTATTGTAGCGCTTGCACGATCTCGACGCCAACGTCGCGGCGCGAGCCCCGGAATTCGGACAGCCCCGGCCTTTGCCTGAAGCGACGGCGCAGTCATGTTTTTAATTTCCAACAACAGGCGGAGCATGATATGATACATACGCGGCCGGGCAGGGATATTTGAATTTGATATTTGAATTTGACGAAGGACACGTCCCTCCTGTCCCCTGAGTTTTGCAGGGTGAAATTCGGCGGCAAACGAGGGCGGTATGGCAGGAAGGCTGTTTGTCGTGGATTTTTGTAAGAGGTCAGGGAGGCTCGAAGATGGAGAAAAAGACAGAGGAAAGAAAATATAAGTTTTCGTGGGACCTGCTCGGAGACCTGGAGATCGGTCGTCCGAACCTTGGAAATGTTACGCGGGTCGAGGTATACCGCCTTATGCAGTTTACGTTGAGAGACGTCATCGAGTCGACCTACGGCGTCGAGGAAGCGGACCGGGTTTTTTACGAGGCGGGGAAAATGGCGGGCACGGCCGTTTACGAGCACCTTCTGAAGGGCACGGATGACTTCAGAGAGTTCGTGAAGAAACTCCAGCTCGTGATGAGAGATCTGAAAATCGGGGTGCTGCGTATGGAGTCCGTCTCGGAAGGGGCGGAGAAGCTGGTTCTTACCGTGGAGGAGGACTTGGACTGCTCCGGGCTGCCCGAGATGGACTACGAAATATGCGTCTATGACGAGGGCTTTATCTCCGGCATTCTCGAGAACTTCACGGGAAAACCCTACAGCGTCAAGGAGATCGACTGCTGGTGCACGGGCGACAGAACCTGCCGTTTCAGCGCGGAAAAGGTCTACGAGGGAGCGCCCGGGGAACGCGTCGAGGAGTAATAAAAACAACATGACCAGTTGCTTCAGGTAAAGAGACGGGTTTCCTGTTATCTTCGTCATACAGGACGGGAACCCGATTGCATATGGAGATGTAAAGCGGCAGTGAAAGACGCAAAGGACAACCCGGAGAATAACCGCCCCATACAGGAAAATACGGCCGGAGAAAGCTCCTCCGCAGTGGGGGAGAACACCGGCATTTCCGCCGCAGAGCACGAGGAGATTCTGCGGTATATTTGCGCGCTTTTGCGGGAACCGGCCATGCCGTCGGAGGTCCCGGAGGCTCTCGAGCGCAGTTGTGAGGCCAGGGAGATCCGGCGCGTGATGATTGACGTGCGCAACGGCCTGCTGCGGGCGAGCCGCGGGGATTTTGCCTACTCGATCACCGTCAGGGGCTTTGTCGGAGGCGCGTTGAAGTCGTTGCAGGCGCACCTCAACCACATGGCGTGGCTGACGCGCTGCGTCGCGGGGGGCGACCTCGACCAGCGCATGGATTTTATGGGGGAGATCGCCGACTCCTTCAACTCCATGACCGAACAGCTGGCCACCACGCTGGGGGAGCTGAAGAAGCGACAATTGAGCCTCGAGCGCCTCACCGAGAAGCTGCGGCACGAGATAGGAGTCCGCCGGGAGGCGGAACGCAGGCTCAACAGCGAGGAAGAACGCTGGCATCTGGCGGTGCAGTGCAGCCGGGACGGAATATGGGACGTCAACCTCGAAACCGGCGAACCGGCCTACTACTCTCCGCGCCTCGAGGAGCTGACGGGCCTGAAGGCGGAGGATGTCCCGAGCATCACCGACTGGGAACATCTGTGTCACCCGGACGACACCGAGGCCCGCAGGCTGTTCCGGAATTTGTTGTCGAGGGAAGGGGTTCCCCTTTCCTTTTCCATAGACCACAGGCTGCAGTGCAGGGACGGGACCTATCGCTGGTTCATGACGCGGGGAATGATGGTCGTGAACTCCGTCACGCACAGGCCATCGCGCCTGATCGGCGTTACGGCCGACATTCAGGAGCGCAAGGAACGCGAGGAATTTTACAGCCATCGCGCCACTCACGACGTTCTGACGGAGCTTCCCAATCGATCGTTTTTCGACACGCGCCTGCGAAGGGGCGTCGAGCTCATGAAAAACGGGGGAATGCGTCTGGCCGTCATCATGGCGGACCTCGACAACTTCAAGCAGGTCAACGACACCATGGGACACCACTCGGGCGACCTCCTGCTGATAGAGGTCGCCCGCCGGTTGCAGAAAAACATGCGGGAAAGCGACCTCGTCGCCCGCCTCGGCGGAGACGAGTTCGCGATGCTTCTCTTTTTCCCCGAAAATGAGGAGGAGGGCATGTACGCGGTGCTGGAACGCACCATGCAGACGCTCCACAAACCGATCTGGCTGGGCTACAGGCAGTTCGTCGTCACGGTGTCCCTCGGGGTCTGCATCTGTTCCCTCAACGGAGAGACTCCTGAAGAGCTCCTGAAGCGCGCGGACAAGGCCCTGTACTGCGCCAAGGCCAACGGGCGCAACGCCTGTGCCTTCTGGAGCCCGGACGGAAATCACAAAATCGCGAAATTCCACTACGACTGCCCCTCCGGCGGCGACCGAAGACGCAAGTCAGGTACAGGCATGGAGTAAGATGGAGTAAAGCAGGTATAAATCGCTGCGGCTACGGCGCGAGGCGCGCGAGGCCCCACAGGCCGGCGTATTCGTCAAGACGCCGCCACGTTGCGGCGTCCAGCCATATGCCCTCCTTTATGGATTTTTCCCGACGCTCGTATTCCTTCTCCCCATGGATGTAGATACGCTCCTGCCCCGCGGCCCGGGGGCTGTTTCTGACGCGCTCCAGGATCTCCGCCATGTGTGACTGGATCTCCCCCGGGTCGCCAAAGACGTCCATGCGCGTCGCCTGAAAGCAATGACAGATGCCGCAGCCGTCCTGATACGTGTCAAATGTGGCCGTGCCCATCGAAAGCCCGGCGGTCAGAAGCTCGACCAGCAGTCCGAGTCCGTAACCTTTGTGCCCGCCGAGCGTTTCCGTAGCGCCGCCAAGAAAAAGCTGGCCGCCGAAGGGGCTTTTGTCGAATCGGTTCACCTCGGCCACGCGCACCGCGTCCGTCGTGTCCACGCCCTTTTCGTCCACGGCCCAGCCCACGGGGATCACGCCGTCACGCCGCGCCGCGACCTCGATCTTGCCGAGCGGCACGGTTGTCGTCGCCATGTCCAGCATAAAATGGGGTTTGCGTCCGATGGGTATCGCGACACAGACGGGGTTCGTGCCCAGCAGGCGCTCTCGCCCGAACGTCGGGATCGACGCGCGCAGGGTGTTGGTGAACGCCCACCCGATCATGCCCGCGTCGGCGGCCATCTCCGCCCAGTACCCGGCCATGCCGAAGTGGCACGAATCACGCACGACGGTCATGCAGACTCCGCTGGCCCGGGCCTTTTCGATCGTTTTCTCCATTGCCGTCCCGGAGGTAGGGAACCCCGGCGCTCTGTTGCCCCGCATGACAAGGGAGATGGGAGTCTCATGAACGACCGTCGCCGTCGCCGTCGGATCGTTTTTGCCGTCCCGGACCTCCTCGTGGTATATCTTGATGCGGGCCACTCCGTGCGAGGCGTGGCCCCGCGCGTCAGCCTCCACGAGGACCTTCGCCGTAACAGCGGCGCTCGCCCGCGGGTAACCCAGCCCCTGTTCCAGCATGTTCGCCACGTAGTCGTAAAGCTTCCCCCAGCTTACCGTGCCCGCACCCTCCATCGTCCCGCCTTCCTTTACGCGTACTCCCGCGGAGTTTCCAGGCCCGTCAGGACCCGCAGAGCGCCCTCCGCCAGGGCCTGCATCTCGTCCTCGCCGGGATAGCGCAGGACGGGCGCGATAAACTGCGTGCGGGACGTTATCCGCCCGCAGAGCCTGTCGCTGTAAGCCAGCCCGCCGGTCAGGACGACCGCGTCCACCCGCCCCTTCAGGACGGTGGCGCAGCTCCCGATTTCTTTGGCGATCTGCAGGGCCATGGCCTCGAAGACGAGCGTCGCCCTCGCGTCGCCGTCCGCTATCCGCCCTTCGACCTCGCGCATGTCGTTGGTCCCAAGGTGCGCCACCAGTCCCCCCCTGCCGTTGATCATCTTCCGAATCTCCGCGGCGGTGTGCCTGCCGCTGAAGCAGAGGTCCATCAGGCCCCCCACCGGCAGGCTGCCCGAGCGCTCGGGCGACATTGGCCCCTCGCCGTCCAGCGCGTTGTTGACGTCGATGACGCGCCCGCGGTCATGCGCCCCGACGGACACGCCGCCGCCCATGTGGGCGACGACGAGGCCGCACTCCTCGTATGGCTTCTTCAGGTCGGCGGCGGCGCGGCGCGCAACCGCCTTCTGGTTGAGGGCGTGAAAGATGGAGACCCGGGGAATTTCCGGCAGGCCCGAGAGCCTCGCCTCGTCCGCCATCTCGTCCACGACGACGGGATCGACGATGAAGGCCGGGACGTCATCGCCCGCCGCCCTGGCAAAACGGACGGCCAGCGGCGCTCCGAGGTTGCTGGCGTGAGTCCCGTTCTTCAGGTCCTCCAGCATCCGGTCGTTGACGGGGTACGTTCCGCCCTGCACCGGCTTCATCTGCCCGCCCCGCCCGACGACGGCGGCGAAATCCGCGCTCACCCCTCTGGCGTCGAGAACCTTCGAGATTGCCCCGAAGCGAAAGTCCTCCTGCTCCATAACGCCGGCATACGGGGCCAGGTCCGACGCCTCATAACGCTGCGTATCGGTCCACAGACACTGCGCGTCCTCGAAAAGCGCCACCTTCGTGCTCGTCGAACCGGGGTTGACGACAAAGATTTTCATTGCCGAATCTCCCGCTCTACACGTGGTGGGACAACATGACGGCCGCCGCGACGGAGAGCATCTTCGCGCGCGGGGAGTCCGCCCGGCTGGTCAGGATGACGGGCGCGGCCGCCCCGATGATGATCCCCGCCGTTTCGTTCTTTGAAAAATAGACGATGGCCTTCGACAGCATGTTGCCCGCGTCGATATGGGGGACCAGCAGCACGTCCGCCTTCCCAGCGACGGGGGAGGCGATTTTCTTGATTTTGGCGGCCTCCTCGTTGATGGCGTTATCGAGCGCCAGAGGGCCGTCCACGACGCAGTTTTTGATCTGGCCGCGCTGGTTCATCTGCACGAGCGCCGCGGCGTCGAGCGTGCATGGCATATCGGGGTTGACGACCTCCACCGCCGCGAGGCACGCGACCTTCGGGCACTCCACGCCCAGCGCGCGGGCGAAGTTGACGGTGTTCTGCAGAATGTCGGCCTTCTGCTTCAGGTCGGGATAGGTGTTGAACGCCGCGTCGGCGACGAAGAAAATGCGATCGTACCCCTCGACCTCGTGGAAGTAGCAGTGCGAGATGACCTTGCCGCTGCGCAGGCCGGCCTCTTTGTTCAGCATTCCGCGCAGGAAGTGGTCGGTGTGGAGCTGTCCCTTCATATAAATGTCGGCGCGTTTGGACGACACCTCGGTCACCGCGACGATCCCGCATCGGGCCTCGTTTTTCTCGTCGATGATCGTGTAGTCCCCCACACTGGCCCCGGCCTCCGTGATACAGGCCTTCACCTTCACGGCGTCGCCCACCAGAGTGGCCTCGATCAGCCCGTCCCGACGCGCCTCCTCGATTGCCGAGATCAGGCCGGCGTCCTCCGCCATGGCGACGGAGACGCGCTTTTTCCCTTTGGCCGCGCAGAGCTTTTTAGCTTCCTCAATCATTTGTGCCAGTGAACGAATCTGTTCCATTTTCTGAAAAACCTCCATTTAGAGTAAATTATGCTCCCGCAGGGCTTAAGGGCCGTGGGCCCTTAAGAATCCCGTTTATGAGGAGCGTAGTCGCCGTAACTTTTGGCCTCCTCCTCGCCGGCCAGCACGCGAAGCGCCCCCTGCGTCAGGGCCAGCATCTCGTCCTCCCCCGCGTAAACGAGGCAGGGGGCTATCCACTGCACCCGCTCCTGCACCAGGCGGACGAACGCGGAGTCGTACGCGATCCCGCCCGTGAAGAGGATCGCGTCGACGGGCTCGCCCATCGAAACGGCCTGCGCGCCGATCTCCTTCGCGACCTGCCACGCCAGCGCACGCTGGATCAGCGCCGCCTTCGCGTCGCCCTTCTCGATCATGCCGTTCACCTCGCGCATGTCGCTGGTCCCAAGATAGGCCAGAAGCCCGCCCTTCGCCACGACCATGCGTCGGAGTTCTTCCTCGGTGTATTTGCCGCTCTTGCACAGCGTCACCACTCCGCCAACGGGAAGCCCCCCCGTGCGCGAGGGCGAAAAGGGGCCGAAGTCCGTGCCGTTGCCGGTATCCGTGATGTGCCCGCGACGGTGCGCCACGACGCTGATTCCCCCGCCCAGGTGCGCCACGACGGCGCAAAGCTGGTCCCATGGGACATTCAGGTCGCGGGCCGCGCGGCGGACGGTGGCCCTGATGTTGAGCGCGTGGGAAAACGAGGCCTTCGGCAGGTCGGGAAGCCCCGTGATTCGGGCCTCCGGGATCATTTCATCGACGCAGACGGGATCCACGATAAACGCCCGGGCGCTCCACCGGGAGGCCAGCGCCGCCGCCAGAATCCCGCCGAGGTTCGACGCGTGCTCCCAGGGCTTGCCGACCTTCAGCCGCTCGACGAGAAGGTCGTCCACGCGAAACGTCCCGCCGGGCAGGGGGTCGATGATCCCTCCCCGCCCGACGACGGCGTCGACCCCATCGGGGCATTCCTCGCCCGCGTGTTTGTCGACGACGTCCACGATCGTCGCCAGCCTGAAATCGAACTGCTCCGTAATGGACCCGAAAGGCGCAAGCTGCTCGTTTGTGTGCCGTATGGTCTCGTTCCACAGCATCGTTTCACCCCTGAACTTCGCGACCTTCGTGCTGGTAGAGCCCGGATTGACGGCCAAAACGGAATAAGCAGAAAAAGACATCGCGTTACCTCCCTGAAATCAATAAGGTCTAAGTCCGGCGCATCTCATTAACGGGGTCAGGGGACTCGTCCCCTGCGGGGCATGGGGCGGAGCCCCATGTTTTTGCTTAAATTGTAGACATTGTAGACATTGGATATTTTACTCGAGCCACTCCTCGATGTGTTTGAGGTACAGCTCGTACAGACGCTTCGTCTGTGGGCCCGGGCGTCCGTCCCCGACGATCTGCGCGCCGATGCGGACGACGGGAAGAATTTTTTTGACGCTGCCCGTGATGAAGGCCTCGGTCGCCCGCGGCAGCTCGACCAGCAGGGGACAGCGCTCCTCGACGTTCAGCCCCGAGCGGCGCGCCAGATCGATGACGACCTGCCGCGTCGTCCCCTTCAGGACCCGCGTCAGGGGCGCCGTCGCCAGCGTGTCGCCGAAGCAGAGAAAAAAGGAGCTGTGTCCGCTCTCCGTGATTTCGCCATGGGGGCAGTAAAGGATCTCCGCGTGTTCATCGTGGGGCGACAGCGTGTAGGCCCTGCGATAATCGATGCTTTTGGTCGCGGGGTCCTCGCGGCCGTCGTCGACGGGCTCCAGACGGATGCCGTTCTCGTAGAAGGCCGCGGGGGGCAGGTCCAGGTCCTCGAAGGTCACGAAAAATCGCGGTTCGACGAAGCCGTCCACGCGATCGAACACGTCTCCGCCGGAGAGGTAGACCTTGATAAGAAGCTCTTCGTCCAGCTGCGCAATGCCCTCGCGAATGATTTCCCGCATCTCGGCGATCCCGAGGGGCGAGCGGATGTACGAGTTTTTGGCGCCGGTCAGAAGGCGCTCCAGATGAGGCGTCAGCATGAGGGGCCGCTTCCGATGCGTGCAGATGGACTCGAAAACGCCGATGCCACGCTGAATAATGAGGTCCGTAACGGGAAGCAGAGCCTCCGACGGACCAACGAACCTGCCGTTGACGTAACACAGTTTCATCTCCTGAAAAACCTCCGCGCGAGATCCACCGAAAAAACCGATGGAGTTACATGCACAGGCAATAGTGTTACGATTCGGGCCCGGTGTCAAGTGATAAAATTTGGAAACAGTCAGGATTGAATTAATAAATCCATTGGATTTTATCAGGAAAGCAGAGGAATATGATTGATGAATACAGACACGGCACTTCGGCAAAGAGGGATGTCTGTTTTAATCGACAACTTGGGAATGCTGGAAGCAGAACGTTTCATTATGCTCATGCACAAAGAACCCTTCGATTATACGAAATGGCAGGAACACTTATGGGAAGACAGGAGCGTTGAAGATATACATAATGCTGCAGCGCGTCTTTATCAGGAAACAGAGGCGATTGATTGATGAGTGCAAATACAATTGAGGAAGAGCTTGACGCTATCAGATTGAAGCTCTACGAAGAAACAAAAGACATGACAACGAGTGAACGGGTTGCTTTTATCAATGAGAGAGCTGCACGAACGCTTAAAGATCATGGAATTAAGCAAACGATGATAACGAATGTATGAGATGCGGAAAGAGCAATCACTTGTGATGTTTTTGTGTATTGCGTTCCATGTATGATTCCACCAACTCAGCTGTTTCTATGCAACACATTTACAAAGAAGTACTCGGGTAACACAGTTTCATCTCCTGAAAAACCTCCGCGCGAGATCCACCGAAAAAACCGATGGAGTTACATGCACAGGCAATAGTGTTACGATTCGAGCCTGGTGTCAAGTGATAAAATTTGGAAAAAGTCAGGAAGAGGAAGCAAACCAATGTCGCGCCGCTCAGGAGAGTGTTTTATTTTTTATGACTATTGAGTTGCCTCAGGCCGGGAGGGTACGAGAGCCGCCACCCTCTTTTCAGTGGCAAACGGGTTCGGGTCGTAGTGGAGGGGAAGTGCCCTCCCGGCCTTTTGCAGGGTTAGTCGGCGGTTCAGTCCGCCGACGCGGCAGCTCTGCTATAATCTTTGCAAAGGAGTGATGAAGATGACCGTTGCGCAACTCGCCGTGAAGGAGGACCTTTGCCGCCGCATCATGGACTTGCCGATCGAAACCGTCGAGCATCTCGCACGATATCTTGACGACCTCAAAGAACATGAGCCGAACGAGGAGACGATCGCGGCGATGGAGGAAGCTGACCGCATCAGTCGTGATCCATGCGCCAGGACGTACACAAGTGTTAAAGATTTGTTTGCGGAGTTGCGGTCAGAATGTATGAGGTAGCTTTAACCAGCAAATTTCGCAGAGATTATAAGCGTGCTTTCAAGCGCGGCTATGACATGCATTTGCTTGAAATCGTCGTTGAATGCCTGGCTGCGGGCTTGCCGCTTCCCGCAAAATATCAGGATCATGATTTAACCGGAAACTGGCCTGGGTACCGAGAATGTCATATAACATCTGATTGGCTCATGATCTATAAAATCGAGAACGATATTCTTATCCTGACATTAACCAGAACCGGTACCCATTCCGACCTCTTCAAAATGTAAAGCTTGCCAAACAGGTCAATATCGTGATCATGGATTTCGATGTGTCCGACTGGCAGGATAAAACAAAATTTCATGGAGTTTTCCATGTTTGCGACAAAGAGGAAAGGGTTTTGTTTTCCGACGCATTGGAAATACATGTCCCGAAGCTTCCCAACTGCCATGCGAGAGGATGCCCGCATTGATCGAGGCAGCAAGCGCGTGACCGCCTGGTTATCGCCCATGCCGGGCGCGCCGCCGTCAACAGGGCCCCCCATGAAAGGGGGGCCCTATGTGAATATCGCATGAGGTAAGGCTAAATCAGGATTTCAGGAATCCATAGCGATGATATTCGGGAATGCAGGTGACTACGAATCCTTATGCTCGTTTTTTGCGAACTGCAACTGACGCGCCCAACGCGAGGAGACCGGCGATCACGCCGTAACCCGTATTGCAACCACCGCCATCACCACCGCCACCGTCATTGTTACCGTAACCGCTGTCAGTGGGGTCGCCATCGCCGCCACTGCCATCATCATCGTCATCATCGTCACCGCTACCGCCGCCGCCGCTGCTGGAATCAGCGGGATAGAAGTCCCAGGTGTAGTACAGCACTGTGGGTTTCGGCAGTACGGTTTCGCTGAATGCGTCCAGATCTCTGATTTGGATCCGCACCCGGGTTATCTCGCCTTCCGCGAGTTCCGAGAACGACAACTCGCCTGAAGGCACATTTCCCGGCGCGACGTTCTGCCAGGGCTTCGATTCTGCGTATAGTACGTTGTTTTTGTAGACGCGGATGCGCTGTAGCGCGCTGAACGGCAAGGAGGAGAGAGACTGCCACTCTATCCCCGTGACCTTTCCAGATGCCGCTTTCCTGTAGGTGATGGAGGGCGCGGCCTGCTGCGCTACGTCCGGCTGGACAGCGGGGATGGTGAAAATTTCATCCTCGTAGTAGCCGCCCTCGTTACCCCACTCGACGACGGACGCGTCGTTCATTCCTCCGGTCTTCGCCGCGCCCGTGAATCGCAGGGATTTGCCGTTCTTCATCGGCCCAATATCGAACCAGCCGCTGCCGCTTTCGATCAGCCCCAAATCGAACGTGTCGCCCGGATAGACAGTGCCGTTTTCGTCCTCGGCCGTGTAGCTGCCTCCGATTTTAAGACCGAAATTCAGTCCTCCATATAGATCCTCGAAGGTTTCGCTTCCTTCATATTCCAGAAAAATGGAGAGACGGTTGAACGCGGAGTTCTTGCCGTCGCTCTTCCCGTCGACGATTTCGTTTTGGGATACGTAGGACACGTAAGGCGTGATGTTGTAGTAGTCGTATCCCTCCCCACTGTCCGCCGCGAAAGCCGCGCTTCCGGCGAGCAGAAACTGAAAGGCTAAAAAGGAGATTAAAAAAGCATATCCCGTTTTTCTGGAAAACGCACGAGCAAACATCACACACGTTCCTCCTTAAATTTTTTGACAAATCAAATTAAGTGGATTGGTCACATGGAACACGTTATGAATTTTCAAAAAAAGTTTTGAAAGACAGGGAGGCCCCACGCACGAAGCCCCGCCAGGATAGAGAAGAAATACACAGAGAGAAGAGTGTACTAATGTGCTAGTTCTGTTCTGTTCTGTTCTGTTCTGTTCTGTTCTGTTCTGTTCTGTTCTGTTCTGTTCTGTTTATACCTGTTTTTGTTGCGTAATCAAGTGTCAAATTCACTATTTTCACCACCTTTTCCGTAATTTCAAAAGTTGAGAACGCAGCTTTCCGCTATCGCGACATTTTGATAAATTAGGTTAATGATAGCATAAATCCTTGGCTCCCGCAAATTTTACCTGCGGGTAAAAAGCGCGTAACGAAAGAGGTGAAAAAGAGGTGAAAAACGGCAAAATTGCTGGAAATTCATAGATTCCCTTAAGTTGTTGACGTTGTGAAGCAAACAGTTCGCCGCTGCCGGTCAGCCGGTTTTTGCCCTCAAAAGGCGGCGCACGACGTTTTTGTGGTTTTGGGACATTGCGTTGTCGAGTGCGGAATTGCCGTCGCCGTCCAGGGCGTCAGCGTCGGCTCCCGCCTCCAGCAGCGCGTGGACGAAGGCCGGTGTGTCCCCGATGACGGCGGCGAAGTGCAGCGGCGTCTGACCGTTGCCCACGACGACGTCGACCGATGCCCCGTTGCCGAGAAGTTCTTCAACGATCGGCCGGCTTTTGCACGGGCCGGTCAGGGCGTACAGAAGAGGCGTCCATCCCCTGCGTCCCTCCTGGCCGCCCCTCGCGTTGACGTCGGCTCCGGCCCGGATCAGGTCGCGGACGACGTCGGACGAACGACCGAAGGCCGCCGCGTGGAACAGGGGAGTGACGTCCTCCGTCGTTCGGGCGTTCGCTCCGGCCCCCGCCGCGAGCATCGCCCCGATGACCTCCGCGTTCCGGTCGGGGGCCAGCGTCGCGAAGAGCAGGGGCGTCCACCTCATCCGACGCGGAGAACAGCAGGCGACGTTGACGTCGGCTCCGCTTTCGACGAGGAGCATCGCCGCCTCGACGCGCCGACGGTCCCGTTCGAGGAACCCTCTGAGGTCTCCGTCGTCGGGGTTTTGCGTCTCGGCCTGCAGCGCCCACGTCAGGGCGGTCATCCCCTCGCGGGTCTCCGCGTTGACGTCGGCGCCCGCCTCGATCAGGGCGCGGACGATCACGGGATCGTCGTTCAGGAGGGCGGCGAGCATCAGAGGCGTGAAGCCCCCCCCGCTCGAAACGTTGACGTCGGCCCCTTCCCGAATCGCGTCCAGGATAACCCCGCTTTGCCCCGGCACGGACAGCAGGTCGAGAAGAGATTTTGGTATCCGTTCAAGCCCCGTGCGTTCAATCTTGCCCTGGCAGACACTCAGTGCGATGCCGGGGAGTTCAGGGGGGCCAGTGCGCCTCAGAGGCGGACGGGCACGGGGACACGTTCCCCTGCCCCCCTGATCTTGAACGTTGAGAGATTTTGTTTCGTCCATCAGGACCATCCCCTTTTCTTTATGGTATCATGATTTACCGGCTCAAATGGGCTGCAATCGACTTGTCGAAGGGAGAAAAAACGATGTACAGGACGGCAATGGTGGTTTCTCTGTATCTGCTGCTGGTCGTGCTCTTCCCCGGAACGGCTCTCGCGGGGGAGCGTCCGGTCGCCGTGTTCGAGACGTCTCTCGGAACGTTCAGGGCGGAGCTCTTCGTCGACCTCGCTCCGAAAACGGCGCAGAACTTCATCGATCTGGCGCAAAAGGGTTTTTATAACGGGGTGATCTTTCACCGCGTGATCGACAACTTCATGATTCAGGGCGGCGATCCCACGGGTACGGGAAGCGGCGGACCCGGCTACACGATTTCCGACGAGTTCAGTCCGGAGCTGAAGCACGACGGGCCCGGCCTGCTGTCCATGGCGAACGCCGGCCCGAATACCGGCGGGTCCCAGTTCTTCGTCACGCTCGTCCCTACGCCGTGGCTGGACGGGAAACACGCGATCTTCGGTCGGGTCGTCGCGGGCCTGGACGTCGTCCGGGCCGTCGGTAAAACGAAAGTCGGCCCCGGCGACAGACCCGTCGTCGACGTCGTCATGAAATCGGTCACGATCGAGGGCGCGAAGGTAAAGTAATGAACGGCTCGGACTACAGGATCAAAAATTTTATCATCGGAGACGGGAACCTGACCCTGATGGCGGGCCCCTGTTCTCTGGAGAGCCTGGAGCTGGGAATGGAGGTCGCCCGCGCGATGAAGGCCATCTGCGCGGAAAGGGGCGTCGGCTATATTTTCAAGGCCTCGTTCGACAAGGCCAACCGCACCTCGGTGCACTCGTGGCGCGGGCCGGGCTTCGTTCGCGGCCTGGAACAGCTTGCCCAAATCAAAGAGGAGCTCGACGTCCCGATCGTGACGGACATCCACGAGCACTGGCAGGCCGAGGAAGCCGGACGGGTGGCCGACGTCCTGCAGATTCCCGCGTTTCTCTGCCGCCAGACGGACCTGCTGATCGCCGCCGCCGCGACGGGGAAAATCCTGAACGTCAAAAAGGCGCAGTTTCTGGCCCCCGAGGACATGGAAAACGTGGTCGAAAAGTGCCGGGAGTCCGGAAGCGGGCGCGTATTGCTGTGCGAGCGGGGTACGATGATGGGCTATCACCGGCTTGTCGTGGACATGCAATCTCTGGTGACGATGCGCGCTCTCGGGTGCCCCGTCGTCTTCGACGCGACCCACAGCGTCCAGAGGCCCGGCGCTCTCGGCGGAGCGAGCGGCGGGGACCGCGGGATGGCGCTGCCTCTGGCGCGGGCCGCGGCGGCCGTCGGCATCGACGTTCTATTTGTGGAGACTCACCCCAGTCCGGAGGTCGCGAAAAGCGACGGCTCCAATATGATTCCCCTCTCCGAGATGGGCGATTTTCTGGACCACGTGCTGACGATCCACCGGGCGCGACGGATCGGTGCGTTGTGGACTCAGTCGTTGTATACTCCGTCCGGGAAAGCGACGAACGGATGACGCCGACTCTGCCCTGGGAACGGGAGGGGATCGACTGCACGGACGACGAACTTCTGGCGACGGGCAGGGCCGTCATCCGCGACGAGGCGGGGGAGCTTTTGCGCACGGCGGACGGGCCGTGCGAGGGGCTGGTCCGCGCGGCCCGCGCGATTTTCGTGTGCCGGGGCCGCGTCGTCGTCGTCGGCATGGGGAAATCCGGCCACGTCGGATGCAAGTTCGCCGCGACGCTGGCGTCGCTGGGGACGCCGGCCTTTTTTCTGCACGCGGCGGAGGCCTCGCACGGCGACCTGGGCATGGTGCGCAGGGAGGACGTCGGCGTCTTTCTCAGCAACAGCGGAAGCACGGCGGAGGTGCTGGCGCTGCTCCCCTGGTTCAGACGGCTGGGCGCTCTCCTTATCGCGATCACCGGCGTGTCGGATTCCCCTCTGGCGCAGCACTCGGATATCGTCATCGATTCCAGAGTGACGCGCGAGGCGGACCCTCTGGAGCTTGCACCCACCAGCAGCACGACGCTGCAAATGGTCCTCGGCGACGCGCTCGCCGGCATGGTGACGCGGCTTCGCGGCCTGCGCAGGGAGGACTTTGCCGCGTTTCACCCGGGAGGGACCCTGGGACGCCGCCTGCTGACGACGGTCGCCGACGTCATGAGCTCGTTCGATCAGCTTCCGAAGGTGCGCCGGGACGTCTCGGTGAAGGACGCCCTGTTCGAGATCACCGGCAAAAAATATGGATCGACCTGTGTGGTGGACGATTCCGGAGCGCTGGTGGGCTTTTTCACGGACGGAGACCTGCGGCGGCTGATAGAAAAGCACGGCGTGGAGGCCCTGAACCGGCAGATCGAGGAGTTTATGACCCGAACGCCCCAAACCATCACCGCGGACCGTCTGGCCGTGGAGGCCGTGCGCATCATGGAGCAGCGCAAAATCAGCGCGCTGGTCGTCGTGGAGGACCGCATTCCCATAGGGATAGTCCATTTCCACAAGCTCCTGGAGGCGGGCCTGACGTAGACGTCTGCGCAAAAACTATGGGGCTCCGCCCCCCGGCAAAAAACCCCGCAGGGGATTTTTCTCAGTCCCCTGACCCCATCATTCTTCAAAACTTAAAACAGGGGGCTTTATCGTGAAAATTTTAGGCGTCATCCCCGCCCGGTACGCGTCCTCGCGGTTGCCGGGGAAGGTCCTGCTGGACATAGGCGGCAGGCCGATGATACAGATGGTTTACGAACGCGCCGGACGCGCGTCCTGTCTGGACGAACTGGTGGTCGCCACGGACGACGAACGAGTCCGTGACGCCGTGAGGGCGTTCGGGGGGGCCGTCGTCATGACCGATCCCGCGCATCCCAACGGCACCAGTCGCTCCGCGGAGGTGGCGAAGTCGCGGGAGGTCGATTTCGTCGTCAACATTCAGGGCGACGAGCCGCTGCTCGACCCGGAGATGATCGACGAGGTCGCGCGAACGCTCGTCTCGTCCCCCGACATCCCGGCGGCGACGCTCTGTCGGCCGATCGTCGACGACGCCCTGCTCAAAAATCCCAACGTGGTGAAGGTCGTCTGCGACCGGCTGGGCTGCGCGCTCTATTTCAGCCGCTCCCTGATCCCCTTCCCTCAGGAGGGTTTTCATGTCCCGGCCTTCGAGCACGTGGGCATCTACGGTTACACCCGGGACTTTCTGCTGAAGTATGCCGAGCTTCCGATGACGCCTCTGGCCGGGACGGAATCCCTGGAACAACTGAAAATCCTCGAAAACGGCTGGAAAATAAAGGTGTCCGTGACCCGCTGCTCTCAGGCCGGCCCCAACGTCAACACGCCGGAGGACCTGGAGCTGGTGCGGAAGATCGTCGCTGAATCGATTCAAACTGGAAGTAATGCAAACTGAAAGTAATTCAAGCTGAAAGTAATTCAAGCTGAAAGAAGGTGGCGACGTTTTGTCAGACGCGCTGCAGGTGGAGATCGAGCCTGGAGACAGGCTTTTGTGGATTCGCTTCTGGGCGTTCGGCGACGCGCTGGAGGCCGCCGCGAACGCCTGCAACTTCAAAAGACGTTTTCCCGACGTACACCTGACGTTTTTGTCTCACCCGGAGTATACGGCGCTGTTTCGGTCGCAGCCTTACATCGACACGGCAATTGCCGGACGCAGGAAACCTCTTGCGGAGTGGTGGCGAACCCTCCGGAAAATCAGAGCCGGAGGGTACAGGTGGCTGGTCAGCGCTCAGCACGGGGGGCGAACTTCCCTGCTGGCCCGTTTCAGTCGCGCTTCCCGCCGCATCGGTCATTCTTCTCTGTGTCTCTTCAACCGCAACTACCACCTGAGCCTGGACGCCTGGGCCCGGTCCTGCGGGCTGGACGTCAGCGATCGTTCCTCCCCGGCGATTTTTGCCGCTGCGGAGGATCGGGAGGCGGGGCGCGCCCTGTTGGAACGTTTGCCGGAGCGCCGGCTTTTTGTTTTGATCGGGGCAGGCAACGTCGATAAAATGTGGCGCACCGGGCAATGGATCGAATTCCTGCGCCCCCTTGCGGCCGGAGGCTGGGGTATTGTGCTGAACGGTCATGGGCCTCTTGAAGAAGCGGTGGGACGACAGATCGAGGAGGCTGTAGCCTCCCCCAACCTGTTAAATCTGGTCGGGGCGCTGGATTTCAGGAAAATGGCGGGCGTGGCCGTCACCTGCACGCTGGCTCTGGGGAACGATACAGGGCCTCTGCACCTCGCCGCCCTGAGCGGTGTTCCGACGATGGGACTCTTCAGCCGCTCGACCTCGCGCTCCATGGGCCTGAGAATGCCCTGGTTTCGCGAGTTCTGCGCGGAAGATTGGCTTCGCGGGAATAAAAACGAGCGTAAAAACAGGCACGGAAGAAAACAGATTCCCCTGAAAGCCCTGCCCGCGGAGCCGGTATTGGAGGCCTTCAATGCCTTTGCCGAAGCGTGGGCGGATAAAAGGCAAGGCAATGTCAACGGCTTAAACAAGACCATGGGGCTCCGCCCCCCGGAAAAAACCCCGCAGGCGATTTTTTCCCAGTCCCCTGACCCCTTTAATTTAAGTTGTTGACATTGCGAAGTTGCCCGCCCGCGACCTTCAGGCGAGGGCTACGTCCTCCACGGGTTCTCCGGGCATCTCTTCTTCCGGCTCCAGTGCCCTGCGCATTCGCGTCACCTCGTAGCCCTTCGCCTCGAGCGCCTCTCTGATGGCGAAGGCAAACTGGGTGGCATTGGGGTAATCGCCGTGAACGCCGAATGTATGCACCTTCACCGGGATCGTCGAGCCGGCGACCGTCTCCAGAAGCCCCTCCTCGAGAATCCGCAGCACGCGGTCCGCACCCGCCTGAGGGTCGGCGATGACGTCGCCGCGCTCGCCCCGGGGGACCACCGTCCCGTCCTCGTGGTATCCGCGATCCGCGTAAATCTCGCCCGCAAAGGCAATCCCCACCTCGTCCGCCGCGCTTTCGGCGCAGGAGGCCGCCTGCCCCACGAAGATCAGGTTTTTGTTCGCGTCCCGAACGGCGCAGGCGATGGATTTCGCCACGGGAAGATCGTGTACGACCCTTTCGTAAAGAGCGCCGTGAGGCTTCACGTACTCGAGACTGACGTTGTTCGCCCGGCATATCGCCTGCAGCGCCCCAATCTGATAGAGCGTGTAGGCGTAAATTTCGTAGGGCATCATGTTCATGTTGCGCCGGCCGAACCCCTGCAGGTCGGGATATCCGAGCAGCGCGCCGATCCCAACGCCCGCGCGCCGCGCCGCGCCCGTCGTCGTCTGCATGATGAGAGGATCGCCCGCGTGAAGGCCGCAGGCTATCGCCGCCGAACTCACAATGCGCAGCATCGCGTCGTCCATCCCTATTTTCCAGGGGCCGAAACTTTCCCCCAGTGTGCTGTTCAGGTCTATTAACGACATCTGTGCACCCTTCTTTCCCGTCTCTTCCATGTTTCTGTCGTTCTTTTCATCATTTTTACAGGTCCTTTTACTTTTTTACCCGTTCTCCATCGAAGTTTCGGGCCGACTCAGCTCTCCGACCTGCGGGGAGCGAACATCTGGATAAACGTTTTGTGGGTTTCTCGCGGCAAAATGCGATAACCCCTTTTTTCCTTGGTCAGCCACAAAAAATAATCTTTGTAAAACGAGGAGGCCATTTCCAGAATAGACTTGCCTCTGTTGTCCTTAATGTGCTCATAAGTGTTCTTCAACACGCGGTCTTCGTCGCTGTCCCATCGAAACGTTCCCAGCGAGTACGCCAGAGCCTTCTCGGCGGAGGTCGTCGGGAAAACCGGCAGGAGAATCGTGTGATCCCCCCAGTCGTACGTCCCGAAACCCTGTCCGGGAATGAAGATCACCCGCGGCACTCCGTACATGCGGATACGCGGCACCCCGAACATGTCCATGTCCATGTCGCACAGCTCTTCCATCAGCCGGGAGGCAGCCTGGTACGACATGGGCTCGGAATCCTGAGGGCACAGAAGCGACTGCTCGCAGCGGGCGACCTTTGCGGGCACGGCCATGTACTCCTTCTTTTTGAGCAGCATGTTTTTCAGCTCTCTGCGCATCATCTGCTGCGAAAACTGCGCACAGGCGTCCCCCGTCCTTTTTGCCCGCACCCGGGCCTTCTCCTCGTCCTGACGGCTGTACACGATCTTGCGCGCCATCGTTTTGGTCGCCTCGTGCTGCGCCATGAACACCTCGAACTCCGGCAGCCCCAGAGGGTCTTCCTCGACCTTCTGGGCGATGGAAAGCTGGGTCGTCATCGAGTGCTCCGCTTCGTTGTAACGAAAGCGTTCCTGCGACATCGCCTGTTTAACGTCCTCCGCGGCCTCGCGGAACTCTTTGGTGCGCATCTCCACCTTCGTAGCGCTGATGAGGCACTCGTCCAGAACGGCGAACAGCTTCTCCGCATCCCCGGCCGCCACGTTCGCGCATCGGGATATGATCTTTTCCAGTTCCGCATTGCGCCTGTCCTGCAGGTCCTGCAGGCGCTTTTCCAGCTCATTCGCCCTGTTGCCCTCCACCGAGCACACAGGGGACGGAACGGGCTGTCCCGTAATCATCGCCCAGCATTCCGCGATGAAGTCCGAAAAAGCCTGATATTGAAAAATTCCCGCCACTGTCTTCAGGCTCAGCGCCTGCGCGGTGTCGAACTTGCCGTTGCGCGGCGTCACGGCGTCGTTCAGAAAACCGAAATCGATAAAAAGGCGCTCTTCGTCGTCAAAAGAAAGCCGCTCGGGAAACGACTCCGTCTGCGCGTCCAAAAGAGCCCACAGGAGGTCCCAGTATTTATCGGAGAGTTGCTGCCACTCTTTTCTGGCGTAAGCCTTGTCTTCGTTTTTTCCGGAAGAGGCGTATTCCCAATATCTCTCGGCAATTCTACCGATCTCCTCGCCTGTATGGACAATATCCGGTACTTCCTTCCATCGCCTGAATACAACTTTTTCAGTCATACGCAAATCTCCTCTGAAAATATTTCAGAATATTCCGTAAGTGTCCAGTTTCACGGAACAAAAGCCACCCCTTTGCGCGCTGTCCTTTCTCAGGTTTTTGCAGGTTTTTAAGGAGGACGCCTCGAATTCCTCTTCCGGCGTCGCAAAAAAACAGCGGCTTTAAAACTTACGTATAAGTATAACACTTTCGATTCTCTGCTACTATATAATGAAAAGGAGGCAGGTTTACCGGAAATAACCCAAAAGGGAGCATGAAAA